>DMJL01000094.1:0-22949 GCA_003451785.1 Bacteroidales bacterium | reverse complement strand
TCCAAAAGATGCTGAAAAGGAGCTGGGCATTTTCAAATTTGGTGAGTTTCTGCAAAATTCACCTATTCAATTACATTCACTTGATAAAATTTCTCGATAATCCAGATAAGGATTGGCAGAAAACATACCATTTGGCCAGACAGCCTACTCTATTTGATAGGGCTTACTTTTAAAAATGCTGGAAAAATGAAAACACACTCATTGGTAATCAGGTTGTTACGGAAGAAAAACAACAACCTTTTACTTTTATCGGACAACAGTGTTTTGAAATAAGTGGCAGCCATTTTTAAAATCTATAGTTCACTTTTGTGAGATTACGATTTTGGAAAAGCACTTTTCTGAAAAAAAACTGTAATACCACAAACCATGAAGAGCCTGCCTTATCGATGATAGCGTTTTGTATTTCGGCAAAAACCAAAACTTGACTGCTTCAGGAATATAGTAGCAGTCTCCCTTTTTAAACAAAATGCTTTACGGTTCTTCTAATGGGCAGTTCAATTTCACCTGCCAAATTTAATCACCATTGGACTTTTTCTAATGCTCTAAAACTTCGGCATCATTTTCTAAAATAACATACCATCATTCCCAAGTGATCAAATAAACATTGCCAAGAAAATCCTCGTATTTAACATACAGTTTATCTAATTGAGAAATATCCACAGGTGAGCTAAAATTAATACTGCTATAACCGGTTTCAGCACTGAGCCGCATATCATTACTCTGGTTGTAGAATTGGTTATCTCTGGAATCAAAAAACTGAACCATTAGGTTTGAGATAATATTCTCAGGAATTACCGCTGTTCCGTTGTGCAACTTATAGCTAAACCGGATAGATGTTAACCTGCCTTCTGCATTGGTCATTAATGTTGGAATCGGCAACACGAGGTTGAATTTCATATTGACATTTGCATATTTAAAACTATAGTGCTGATTCCCGTTGAGAGTCAAATTATAAGTTCCCTCTTTAAATGGTGAAAACAGTGTGCCAAGGGGACCACCGGGTGAAGCATGAGTTGGGCGGGTAAAGGTTGCCATAAAAGAGCGATTTCCACCTACTTCAGGAGCTTTTTTGTACCAATCCAGTTGAATGTCGTTGTATGGATCTCCGGTTGGTCCGGTTAAGGCAATTTGGTTTCCTATAAACGAATGGGCTGCCCCCCCCTCGATTTGTAATTTGTAACTTGTATAGAACCTTGCTTCATTGTTCACCATGGGAGCTACATTATTCAACCCTCGAAGCCCGCCTTGAATAAAGAGCCAGGTATAAGCGACCAATTCTTTTTGTGATAGAACATCGGGAATTTTATCTCCATCCGTGTCGATATTTTCTGCAAGCGAGACATAGTAATGGCCTAGTGCCTTTAAACGGTTTATCTCCTCCGAAGATATCATAATTTCTTTGCCCAAAGGGTCGTTTGTTGGTATTACCCTGTTGCCGGCTAAGGTTAGTGTTGAAAGATTGATAGAGGTCGTATCCCCGTTGGCCAAAGAGGTTAGCGGTAAAAAATTCAAGCCTTGTGGCGACAAATGCCCTATGTACTTGTTTTGGGAATCAAGAAAAATCAAGGCTACGCTAGTTCCTTTGCGTCCCTCAACAGTAAATGTACCATCCTCTATGGGGTAAAGTTTGTAAAATGTGGCTCCATTAAATTTCCCAAAAACAAGCACATTTTTTGCGTCGTTAAGTGATGCTGTGTTGATTTGTTCTGTCTGTAATAACTTTTGAGCGTTGTTGGGAATCCGACCTTTAATCAATATACCTGACTGCCTCAATTCGTCCTTTTCGCAACCTACCGATGTAAGAAAAATTGCCAACATAACTATTGCTGCAATTTTGAATGCAGCATTTTTTTTGCCATCTAAATAAATTGTTTTCATATGAATACTCCTACTTCATTAATGGTTAATTATAATGCAAAACTGTAGTTTCGAATGAAGTTTGCGGTAGATGGCACAGGAGTAATAAAAGCCTTGGTCAGGAACCGCATAAACAAAATGAAACAGTAAAACTTTGGATAAAAGATTTACTAATGTTTTATAAAGCAAATTTAAGAATATTTAACAAATTCGTCAATGATTTACAGCAAAAAAAATTTTAGAAAAAATATTGAATCTTTTGGTTTTAATAGAATTTTCAAATACAAATCACTGAAAAATGTATTTCTTAGACCTATTCATGTTTTTAATACATGTAGTTACCCAAAATCTGAATTCAAATGAGAGTTGGCAAAGGTTTATTCTATCGTTAACCCAACTCAATTACTACCGCCATGTAGCCTTTCTCTTGTCAAGATTCATTATGGTTTGAATCAAAACAACGGATTACAAACAAGCCCGGGTATTAGAGCAGAAGACAATCACCATCTCAATACCCAAAATAAGTCATTTTTGATGATTTCCTTTAAAAAGAAAACTGTAATGCCACAAACCATGAAGAACCAGCTTGGTAGAATAGTGTATTTTGCCCTCCGATGAAGATTTGTGAAACGATCTCAAGGTCGAAATTCCTTGCCAGGGAGTACTTCATATTTGGTGAAAAGAACACTGTTTCCTGATCGGGCAAGGCCATAATGGACAGTCCACCGTTAACGACCGGCGAAAAGGCATGGCTGGCACTTAGGGTCAAGGCGAATTCGGAGAACATGATATTGTCGGGGCGCATTGGCTCGGTGAGCATGAATATATTTCCGCCAGCGGGGGTGAAGCCGCCGTTGTAAAGAAATTCGGCTATGACGAATGTGCCGTTGGCAAACATGTAATCAAAGCCTATTGCTGCGACCAAATTTGCCCGTCGTCGTTGAGGTAGGTTTTCGATATGATAAAACCATGTAGCTTCCCCTTTGAATCCTGCGCCTCCTATGGAGCCGGCCCAACCTATTCCCAGCGCTGCCCTGTGGCGGAAATATCCTGCGATGACTTGAAAATCGTAGTTAAACAGGTTTGTGCCATAGAGCAAGGCGGCCACACTTTGCCTTGCGTAGCGCGAGGGATTGTAGGCCACCTCGATTCTCGAAAGCCCGCCGGTGAAGTATTGAATTCTAACGGCATCGGCTCCGGGTCGCTCTGGATAATCGAAGTCGAAAAACGAGTAGGTGTTGAAAAGGTCGTTGGGATTAGAAACGAAGTTTAAGCCCCAGTTGATGCGTTGCCGACCTACTCTAACTCTCCAATTGCTCTGTTGCCAGTCTAAAAACAATCGGTCAATCTGCGAAGTACCCAGCCAACCTCCCTGCGATAGCCAAACCCAAGTGAGGTCAAGCAACCCATCGTCATAATCCATAAAATCTGCCATGGTTGGAAAATCTTCAAGCAATTCGTTAAATAACAACCTATTGCGACCTTCCGCAACCAATGAAAGTCCCAGAGGAAGGCTCCATCGCGTATTAAGCCTGTTGTGAACCATATTGCTGAAATCGGCATGGGTGAACTCGCGGTTTATCATCACCGAAGGCATAGCACGCAAATATCCCCTGATGTTAAAACTAGCAGTATCGCCTCCGGCTGAATAAGCATTTGATGTGATGCCTACTAAACCGCACATAAGCACAAACACAACAATTAATCCGTTTTTCATAAAAAATTTTGTCAAGTTCAGCACAGGGCACTTTTTTCAAAATGGGTGTTTGACTATTTTTCCAAACTTTTCAATTTTTCGAGTCGAAGTATTCATCGCTCGAAACTCTGCCATCAACCAAAGTGATAACTCGCCTTGCCCTTTCTATAACCCGTTGGTCGTGGGTCGAAAAAATCAGTGTGATATTCTCTTCCTCATTGAGCCTGGTCATGATGTCGAGTAGATTGAAAGCCGATACAGTATCGAGGTTGGCCGTAGGCTCATCGGCTAGGATAAACCGTGGCTTGGATGCCAATGCCCGTGCTACTGCTATGCGCTGTTGCTGCCCTCCCGACAGTTTAGAAGGTCGCACATGGGCTTTGTCTTCAAGTCCCACCTGCCGCAGCAACTCCATAGCACGGGCATCCATCAGTTTAGGATCGGTTTTTTGTAGCAACATGACGAACGAAATATTTTCCTTGGCTGTAAGCACCGGCAACAGATTGTATGCCTGAAAAACAAAGCCTATATTGTGCAGCCTGAAATCAATCAGTTTCGACTCAGTCATGCCGGTAATATCTGTTCCGTTTATGGTAATGGTGCCTCCGGAAGGCTTATCCAACCCACCTACCATGTTTAGGAATGTGGTTTTGCCGCTTCCCGAGGGGCCAACGATTGCTGTGAATTCGCCTTCCCCAAATTCGAGGTTTATGCCGTCGAGAGCCATTAAGGGCATCGTCTTTTCGTCATAAATTTTGCTGAGGTTTTCAGTTTTTATAATCATGGTTATTTTTGGTTGGAAAATTTATCGTAGTAGGGTTTGCGATTGGATTTATTCAATCGTCTCAATGAATTGACCAGGTGTCATTACTGGCAATTTTGAATTTTTAAAGTCTCTGAGATTTCGGGTAATAAGCAAGTCCTGTCCGTTTTCAATTGCCGTATAGTATTGAAGAGCATCCTCAAAATCTGAGAAGCTCTCATCATTCAAAGCCAATCCTATGATTTTATCGTCTAATGGTAATACATGTACAATCAATTTGAGCTTTCTTAAAATGGATTTGGCTTTAACTGAATCCAATTGTCTTAACAGCACATAGTTAGTATTAGCAATGGTTAAAGATGACATGGATAATTCTATTTGCTTTTTGTCAGCAAGCGAAAACAGGACTGCCGCTGCTTCATAAAAAGGTTGTCGCCGTGATAATAAATCAATCACGATATTTGTATCAATGAGTAACTTTTTCATCCGAAAATAATTTACTTTAATAGGATTTGATGCCAGCCTGCGTGAATACCGATCGCATGGCGAATTTCAGGAATACTTTTTTTCTAGATAATTGCCATACTCTTTTCGGATGTCAAAATCCGCAGGCAGATCTATTACTCCACTTAAACTTTCGACAAGCGAAGTAATTGTGGTTTTCTTGTACTCCTCCTTTTGTCTTGTGATGTTATCAAGATAAGATTCAATCATTTTGGAGATGCTTGTCTTATGGCTACGAGCATAGGTTTTGGCTTTAGCAATCACATTCTGGTTTAATCTCAATGTTAATTTGGTAGTCATATCTTTAAAATTTTGTACGCACAAATTTATGAAAAATATACGGCAACGCAAAATGTTTTCTTATATTTCAAAGTACTTGCTAATTGTATTTCCATTATATTAATCGTTTCTGACGGCCACTGCAGGTTTCAGTTTCAATGCTCTCATGGCTGGGAAAATTGCCGATGCAAATACCATGATTACCACCAGGAAGGTAAGCTGAATAAAAAAAATCGGTTCAAGCATTGGGTAAACCATTGAAGGGTATCCATATTGCAGCAAGGCATCGCCGCCCACCGGTGCCAGATCGAGGCCCCGGCGTCCAAGTATCAGTATGGTAATATACCCTAATGCCATGCCGGCCAATGCACCCACAAAAGTGAGAAATAGCGTCTCGAGGGTTATCATAAGAAAAACCCTTATGCGGTTCATGCCTATGGCCATAAGCATCCCAAGCTCATACACTCGTTCATAAACCGTCATAAGCATCGTGTTCACTAGGCCAAAAGCCAGTGCCAGAAGGATGATTGCCATTATCATTATCAACATTTGATTGCCCATATCTTGTATATAAGCCAATTCGGGCGAGATGTCGGCCCAGGTGCGCACCTGCAAATAGGGAAAATTAGCCTGCAATGCTTCGCTTTCGCTATTTACCTGTTCAGCGACATACAGAAGTAAAGCTACTTCGTTTACCAAAGTTTGCTGACCAGTATATTCGGCAAGGCACGACTGGAGAATGTAAATATTTTTCTCGTCGAGTAAAAGGTTGGCAGTTTGAAAAATACCACCCACCCTGAATGCAGATGAGACCAGATCGCCTTCGGTATTCTGAAAAGTTACTACCAAGCGCGAACCTATTTGTAGTTTGAGTTTTTGTGCCAATGAGCGACCTATAAGGACCTGATTTTTTGTTCCTTCTTCGAGGTAGTTGCCCTCCAGAATGTTTTGGTCCAGTCCCGTGGTCTTAGCCTCTGTTATCGGGTCGATGGCCATGATGGTTGTGCCCCGTGTTTGAGTGGCTGTTGACAGCATGCCGTTGGAAATAGCACGGCCAGTAAATGCCTTCACATTGCTGTTTGTCTGCAGTTGTTCTCGCAGTGTTTCCCAATCCTTTATGGTATGAACCAGATTATTGTCAATCAAAAACTCAGGGTGGTGTATTTGTATGTGCGAAACATGTTGCTCGATGCTTGTGATAAACCTAATGTGCATCATTCCAACCATCAGCCCGCTCACGAAAAGCCCTGCCCAAAGCCCAATGGTAATTGCGGCAATCATTACAAAGCTTCGCCGTGGATTGCGCCAGATATTGCGCCAAGCAATTTTAAACATTAATATCATAACACTTATTATTTTATTTGCACCGTTTTCATCCTGAACACTTTGTAAACCGGATACAGCCCCACCAGCAGCGAAAGTACAGCCACGACACGCACCTGTTCAATAAAAATTCTTGGTTCGAAGGCAAAAGGTATTACAGGCTCAAACCCGAAGTCAATCATGGTTTGGGCCATATCGCCGGTAAGGGGTATGGGGTTGTTGTGAAAAAACATTACAATGGGAATGGATACCAGAATTCCTGATAAAATCCCAGCAAAGGAAATAAGTAGAGTTTCTGTATAACAAACTCCTGCTAAAATCCTTCGCTTCATCCCCAATGAAAGCAGCATGTTGAATTCCCGCCTCCGTTCCATGATCATGGTCAGAATAGTTCCCAATAGTCCAAAGGTTATCACGATGTAAAGTATCAGCATCATCACAAATGAACCAGCCTGGTCGAATCGCATCATTGCGAGGATGTCCTTGAGCAGGTGTTCCCATGTTACTACGGTAAGCCAATCTGGGTCAACTGCATCCAAAAGCCTGGCAGCAATTTGGTTGGTTTCTCTTGGATGTTGGGGCATAACGATAAGTGATGTTAATCTGTCCTCTGCCGCAAAAAACCATTGGGCAGCCTCAAGCGACATATAAATGGTATTGTTGCTCAAGTCGGGCAGACGGATATTTACAATGCCTTTAACTCTGTAAACCCCGGCAGCTGTTGCTCCCTGAAATCCCTGCCCTAAAAGCACCACCGAATCGCCCACAGCAACTTTGAGAATTTCTGCCAGACCATTGGCGAGTACTATGTCGGAGTCGCCCGGCGTCAGAAATGCTCCCGATTGCATGTTTTGGGTCAAGTCGTTCATCTTGGCCTCGGCTAATGGATCAATACCCATAACCATCACTCCCCGTGTTTGCGTTGGGGTAGCAGCCAGTGCAAAGTGCTGGATGCGGGGAACGGTAAAGTCTATCTTTTCGGAATGTTGCTCAATAATTGCTTTTAGGTTTTCATCATAGAGCAGACTGTGATCCATGGAGGGTTCTTCTTCATACAATACATCCTGAACTTGAATATAGCCGGTACTATACCGCACCATATTTTCGATCATCTGGCCATACGAACCAACCTCAAGAGCCTTGAAAACAATAGCTAACAATACCGCAAACAGCACGGAACTGATGGTAATCAGCGACCGTTTTTTGTTTCTCCAGATATTGCGCCAGGCAATTTTTAATAAGATGTTCATGTTAAGCAGTTTAGTCAACTGAGGATTTTTTAATTTACCTGATATTGCTTAAGTTTTGAAGTGTAAAGAAATCGGGCGTGAGGCTTATCCTGAAGTCGGCTTTGTGGGTAGTGAGAATGGTTTTATGACCGGGGCGTCCGGCGGGTATCATTTCAAAAACAGCCGGCAGCATCCTGTCGCCCATCTGCCTGAATTCTCTGAAATTGATGGTGCTGGCAATCTGACCGAATTCATCATAATTTTCGACTTTCACCGGCAGGTAGTATTCTTTCGAAACCCAATAAATAACCTTGCTATACACGATGGGCGCCTCGGGCTTGGGTATCAGTTCGAGCACATAGCATTCGTGTCCGTTTATCGTTTCGGAGCGAAGCAATCGGTGTGTAAAGTCATCAACGGTTGAAGTTCCCTGCATCAGGTCGTCATTCGAAAAATCGGATCCCATCCACGATTGCGACATCATGCTTGGCGGCATTTTCACGGTGCGATCTATTCTTGGTACGAAGTTCCACATTTCGCGGCCTCGTTTCAAAAATGCCGTGCCCTGGTCACGGGCAGGGGCAGTGATAAGCACTAGAGCGTAATCGTCGCCTAGGTTCCATGTGCGCATGGTTATCTCACGAGTGAAACGGGGCCTCACCGTTTGCATGGTCATCTCGGTATAGGAGGTTGTTCCACGCATATTGTCCTCTGCACGACGCAATATTTCCCTGGGTGCGGGTTGAGCCAAAACCGGGGTGGCATTTATCCATATAAATAGGGCTAAAACCACTTTCCTGAAAATCCATTGAGTGTTCATTAGTGAAGTAATAAGTTTTGATTCCATCATTATCTTTCATTTTAGCCCCATTAGGTTAAAGCTACAAAAGAAAGTTTAACCGCAAGGGGCGCAAAGCAATTAGCAATGTTCTATATGCGTTTTATTATTATTGGTTGTGCTATTAATTTAACCGCAAGGAGCGCAAGGTAGAAGTAGTATTTGCTATTTTTTTCTGGTGCATTCCGTAGGATTTTTCTTCCGTTCATTGCGGTAAAAAAGATAATTTAACCGCAAAGGACGCAAAGTTTTAGCAGGGGAAACTAAAGGTCTTTAACCACTCTTTTAACTCCGTTTTTTATCATTGTTACATTGAAATTTATAAGTAAGCCAAGTTTGCAACCAGACAATTTCAAATAAGTCAAAACCTGAGCTAAATGAACATCGTTTAAAGCATCTATAGCTTTAACTTCAACAATTAGTTTGTTTTCAAGCATTAAATCAACCCTATAGCCGACTTCAAGCTTCACTTCTTCATAAATCAAAGGAAGCGGTTTCTGCTTTTGCACGAATAATCCAGTTTTATTCAATTCATAAAACAAACATTCTTCATAAGCGCTTTCCAAAAGTCCAGGGCCTAAATTCTGATGCACTTTAAGTGCTGCATCAAAAACTACTTTAGACAATTCGTTTTCAGTCATTTTTCTACTTTTTTTTGCGTTCCTTGCGATTTTTCCTTGCGTTCATTGCGGTAAAAATTCCTCATTATGGTTCACTTTAGCCCCATTAGATATAGTTACAAAATAGCGTTTAACGGCAAGGAGAGCAAAGCAGTTAACTCTGGTCGCTATTTTATTCTATAGCGTTCCTTGCGATTTTTCCTTGCGTTCATTGCGATAAATGTACTTGATAATCATTCAAAAAAGCTCGTTAAGTATATTTGTTACCCTAATGATTTGGCGTATTATCAGGTTTTTTCTTTTCAATAAGAATCATGCTCTTCACGCGATTAAGAAAAAATGCTGTGTTGTCTCCAGAAAAATTTATGGGTGAAACAAGGTACTGAATTATAAATCCTTCGATAAGGGCAGAGAATATTACCATTTCCTCGAGTGGATTGTCGAAACGCTCGGCAAAAAACTTCTCAATCAATTGTATATGCATCAAAAGGGGCTTACTTTCAGCAATCCTGTTTTTAACCAAATCCACCACGAAAGGCTGCACCGAAAGCTGAAGATAGAGCTTCCACAAATCCTGCTGCCGTAGCATGGATTGTATCAACTCTTCCAAAAACCTGCTCATCTCGTCGTTAGTAATCTCATGGTCGTTGTTGGGATTGAGCAAACCGGTAGTTTCAGCCACAAAATTATCAAGCAACTGTAACAAAATACCCTCCTTGCTCTCAAAGTAATTATACAGCAAGCCTTTCGAAATTCCAGCCTTTTTGGCGATATCGCCAATGATTGTACTCTGATAGCCATTATTTGCAAAAAGAGCCAGTGAAGCCCACAGAATTTGTTCCTTCTTGGCTTGTCGAATGTTTTCGAATTGTTCTTGTGTGCGCGGCGACATAATAGATATTTTTTGACTGAACGGTTGGTCAAAGTTAAATGTTTTTCTATTTCCAAACCCAGAAGGGTAATCTTCTTAAATTTTTTCCGCACCTAACCAGTGAAAAAATGTAATTTTACATTTGAATCGCTATTTAATTTAAACAAATTAATAAATTTCACAGAAAATCAGTTGGTGTAAATTCAAGTAATAGATTCTTTGCTACAAAGCGGTTTTGTTGGAATTGCTCATTTGGTAATGGGTTTGCTTCGCTATTATAATAACAAACTGGAACGCATAAAAACTGTTGATCTCTAATTGCCTTTATCAGCAAGAGATTATTTATTGGAAAAGACAAACAAATAAGGAATAAAGGCATTGATGGAAAAGATCTGGTTCATGAAGGAAAAGTTGCCCCCTATTGTCCGTTCACATTGTAGGGATAGGTCGCCCCGTATTGACCGTTCACATTGTAGGGACTGGTCGCGCCGTATTGATCGTTCACATTGTAGGGACAGGTCGCCCCGTATTGATCGTTCACATTGTAGGGACTGGTCGCCCCGTATTGATCGTTCACATTGTAGGGACTGGTCTCGACCTGTCCCTACAATACGACCTGTCGCTACAATACGACCTTTCCCTACAATACGACCTTTCCCTACAATACGACCTGTCCCTAAAATACGACCTGTCCCTACAATACGACCTGTCCCAGCAATACGACCTGTCCCTGCAATACGACCTGTCCCAGCAATACGACCTGTCCCTGCAATACGACCTGCCCTGCAATACGACCTGTCCCTGCAATACGACCTGCCCTGCAATACGACCTATCCCTACAATACGACCTGTACCTACAATACGACCCGCCCCACAATTCTATATATCATTGCATAAAACCCATAATTCTGAACAATAACCTATTTACCGTGTTTTATTTTTGGGGAATTCTTCGATTTTCCATAATTTTCGGTTGATAGCTTTAATTCATCAGTAGTTTTGATCATTCCCAAATGAAAAAACTTTCAGAATACATCTTATCATCGGATGATTTTGTTGTGTTTTTGGGCACACTAAAATACCGATTTGCAAAGAACAGCCACTATCATCCCGGTATTGCGTGGCAAGATGTACAGATCCGTTTGGAGTCATACGCCACGGGAAATGCATTGCAGCAAAGAAAATTATGGTCGCTCCATGAGATGGAACGCACCGGTGGTGAGCCGAATGTGGTGGATTATAACCCGACGACCGGAGCGTATGTATTTTTCGATTGTTCGCCTGAAAGTCCCACAGGTAGGCGTAGTTTGTGCTACGATGATGATGCCTTATATGCGCGAAAGGAATTTAAACCCGCAAACAGTGCTATGGAAATGGCTATGCAAATGGGAGTGGAGTTGATGGATGAAGCCCAATACAATAGTCTGCAGCAGTTGGGTGTATTTGATGCCAAATCCTCGAGTTGGATTAAGACACCTGAAGATTTCAGATCGTTGGGTGGTGGTCTATTTGGGCATCGTCGTTTTGGGCGAGTTTTCATCAATGCAAATGGTGCGCAATCGTACTATAGCGATAGAGGTTTTCGAAGTGTATTGATGGTTTAAACGCGCTTTAATACAGCCTTCAACGATTATTTAAAGTGTCGAAAATACGCTTCATCAGGCATTGTAATGCGGCTTATTCTCAAAAAACAAAAGCGG
This sequence comes from Bacteroidales bacterium, assembly GCA_003451785.1. Taxonomy (GTDB): domain Bacteria; phylum Bacteroidota; class Bacteroidia; order Bacteroidales; family UBA7960; genus UBA7960. The sequence goes on along the minus strand of DMJL01000094.1, from coordinate 11,269 downwards.
TACCCTGAAAGAAATACCGCTTTTATCTTATCGCATTTGAAGAGTTACATCCAAGTGCTAATCTGGCCTGCATGTACAAGTATAAACCTATTGAAAATGCTGCCCAATAGTATCAATGCCGGAGCAATGTAATAAGGGATTTTCTTTCCTTTCAAAATTAACACTGCAAGAACAGCCGGCACTAAAAGCCCTACGAAAACTACCACTGTCCAATAAACTATGGTAAACTGACCTCCCAAAAACATTTGTGCTGCATCAATCTGCGCTTGTGTACTCGCAAGAAGGCTCATAAATCGGTGAACCACCAAAAAAAGTTCTGTTAGAATTAAACCTAAGAAAATTTTGGTAAAAAGCATTCTCTCCTCTTGCAGTTTGGAGAATATTACAATGGTAGCAGCTCCAGTAGAAAGCCCCGAAACAAGAAACATTATTGCCAATACAGAAGTATTCCAAAGAGGGCGTGCGTTGAATGCTGAAAGCAAAGTGCCAGTGTACATGCCTAATAGGATACCGAAAATTATCATTAGCCATGCAATAAATTTCCGATGTTGGTTTAGGATAGTTTCTATTTTCTCCAACCATTGGAATCTTTCCATTACAGGATTCAGATATTGCCTATTGGTTAGAGCCACCCAAACAAACGAAACCGGGGTAACAACCATCAACACCCATGCACCCCACGACATGGGCGCGTGTATATTGAAAGATGTATATAATCGCCAAAAATACAACTTGTGCGACAGGTCGTAGAATAGGGCTATGAGACCTATAACCAACAGCACTGGCACAATCATTGGTGCTTTGAACACTGTGGCCGGAAACTTCTCACTTTTTCCTAGCAGGTAAAAAATTCCGCAATAAATAAGTATCCCGGCTGCCAATCCTCCAACAAACAAATATAGCGGAATGGGCCAAGGCCAGATGGTAAGATGCGGATCTATAAATTCATTCATCCTTCCGCTTATAATAAGCTCTTCTCGCATGTTTCAGAAATTTTTCAGATTAAAAAGAAATGTTGGGGTTCGGTACCTGCATGGGGTATCAATGTTTTGTATTCTCGGGTTTGCAACACCTTGGATATCTCACTTTCGGGATCGTTAAGGTCTCCGAAAATGATACAATATGTGGGGCACACTGCTTCGCAAGCTGTAGGCAAACCTTGAGTTACCCTATGATGACAAAAAGAGCATTTGTCAATATAGCCTTCAGTATGTCTGTATCGAGCATCGTAGGGACAAGAAATTACACACGCACCGCAGCCTATGCATTTTTCCGGTATGGTTAGGATTATTCCTCCATCGGAATAATGGCTCGAGCCTGTTGGACAAGTCCTAACACAGGGAGCATTTTTACAATGGTTGCATCGTTCAGACCGTATCTCCATCCTTAATTTTGGGAACCTTCCATTTACTTCCTCCACAATCCAATCTCGACTCGAACCAATGGGTACAAAATTTTCGGTTTGGCACGCAACCACGCAGTCGGAACAGCCTACGCATTTCTTGGTGTCAATTGCCATTGCATATCTCATAATTAAACCTCCACCTTTTTAGGATCCGACAAAATGAATTTTACAAAGTTTCCTCGCATACCTGTGCCACCCATTAAAGGGTCAACATGCACTCTTGTGATAAGCTCAGTATCAGATATACCTCTTCCGAACGCTCTTTTCAGGCGTTTGTCTGCGTGTCCAAAACCATGAACCATATAAACCGAATCGTTGCCAATGCGTTCGGTAATGCGCACAGTAATTGGGAAGGAAGAAACTATACCATCCTGATTCTCCAACCACACGCTTTGTCCTGCATGGATGTTGCTTTTTGCTGCAATAGTAGGATTTACCCACAAGGTGTTCTCTTCCATCAAATCGAAAAGATAGGGGTTATTTGCCGTACGCCCGAAGGTATGCATAGGTGCACGACCGTAATTCAACCTGTAATAACCCTCTGCAGGCTCTTCGTGTTTCACATAAGAGGGCAACGGATCGAAACCGTATGGGATAAATCCTGTTGCATACAATTCAATCTTTCCGCTTGGTGTATTAAATCGGTGGTCGATACCTTCCTTCAAAAAAAGCTCGCTTTCATCGCGTGGGAATACCTTTACACCCACTTCCATCATTTCGGCGTATGACGATCCCATTTGTTGCAATTCCCAATCCAACTCGCTCTGTTGGTCTTCAAATGGAAAAAATCTTCCTAAACCGATTTTATGAGCCAATTCTCTGGTGATCCAATATGCAGGCTTCGAATCGTACTTTGGGGGATACAGGGGTGCCCTTAGGGCAATGGTTGCAACCCTTCCTTGATCGGTTCTAATATTGTCGTTTCGTTCTAAGAAGGAACACTCTGGCAGAACCACATCAGCCCAACCAGTAATATCCATAGGCATGGTATCAATGGCCACAAGCAGTTCTAAGTGCTGCACAGCCTCTAATGTGTGAGGAGTATTGGGTATGGTCATTGGAAGGTTACAACCTGTAACAAGCCAAGCTTTGTATGTAAACTCTCTGCCTTCTTTGGGAATTGATCTGTCAATTATAGCATTGGAAACCGACATTCCTGCCAAAGGATAATCTCCTTCCAAGGCTTCTCGCCAAGTGGTTTTAGGTATTGGAAAAGCAGGTCTAGGAAAGCGGGAAAGGGTTGCTCTCGCAGGAAAGTAAAAGCCCCCCTTGCGTCCCCACGATCCCATTAAGGCATTAAGAATGGCTACAAGCCTAAGCCTTTGCGTGTCGTCGCCATACCAAGTGTTGTGGCGACCCGGATGAATAATAGTTGCTGGCGAAGCATGATACATTTCCCAGGCTGTATCTATGATAGCTTGCGCATCAAGTTGGCAGATTTCTGCAGCCCATTCGGGTGTGAAGGGTTCAACATGTTTTGCCAATTGCTCAAATCCATTGCAATATCTTTCAACATATTGCTTATCGTACCAACCATTTTTGATCATCACATGAATCCATGCTAACATCAATGCATTGTCGGTGGCAGGTTTAATTGGAAGCCAATGCTTGGATTTAGCTGCTACGGTAGAGAATCGGGGGTCAACCGTTACAATCTTCATTCCATTGTCGAGCGCCATCGACATTTCTTGCACCTGAGTATTGTGCATGTTTTCGCCCAAGTGATAGCCTATCAATACCAAACACTTGCAATTTTTAAGGTCGGTGGGTTCGGGCGAATTAACAAAGTCGCCAAAAGTATGAAAGAACGCTACTTCTCTTGGGCCTCTGCACTGTGCATAGGATGGTGCAGTAGATGAATCGGAGCCGTATGCTTGTAAGAATTCTGTCATGTACCTTCCACTCGAACCGTGGTTGAAAAGGGCAACAGTTTCAGGACCATGTATGTAGGCAATGGTACGCAATTTATCGGCAATATAATCTAAGGCTTCGTCCCAGCTTGCTTCTTTAAATTTCTGCACACCATCTTCTTCTACTCTAATCAAAGGTGTGCGCAATCGGTTGTCGTCGGTATATGCACCCAAACCTCCAGTGCCTCTCGGGCATAGACGACCATTGCAAATGGGATCTATTTCGTTGCCAATAACTTTCCAAATCTCTCCTTTCTCGTTGGTATATGCCCATCCGGCGCACCTCCAAAAACATATTTCGCAATAGGTGGGTATTCGCTTGTTTGCAAACTCCTCTCCCAGCTTCTCGCCAATGCGAGGGTTCACTACTTTTTGTACAAATGTAGAACCCAATACGCCCATTGCAGCCATTCCGCCGGTTCCTATGGATGCTATTTTAATAAATTCTCGCCTCTTCATTGTTGAATATTAACATTGAATAATAACATATTCTCTTTTCACGCCTGTTCAAATTAGCACCGGTTTCAGCAACCAGCAATTGCTCGTGCCGGGGCTGCTGTAAGGTCCGGTGGTTCGGTTTGGGTGGTACGGAAATTTCGTATTTCACCTTGCGAAAACACCTTGTAATTTTGCTCTCGTAATGGATTAACTGCCAGCGTGCTAACACCTGCGGAAAGAAACCTTGCATCGTAGCCCAAAGTGCGAAGAAACGCTGCTACCAGTCCGCCTGTTTGGCCGGTAACGGAAGCAACTACAATCGGATTGAATGCAGGTAGAGTAGCCAGGTTATTTTCAATGGCCGCATTATCAAACATTGGGAGCCAGATACTCCCGCCAGGTACGGGAAAGTTGTCTTTAATGGCAACAGGGTCGGAAACTATTACTTGAAATTGACCGGGATCGGTCATAAGTTCCTGCGCCCTTACGCGCACATTGGCAAAATCTTCTTGCAACAGTTCGGCAATTCGAGCGTTCAAAATTTCTCTACCTGTGGTTTGGAAAGTAAAAATCACGGGAAGCTCATTAACGCCTTCTGAAGCTGCTACCGGCAGGGCCATTTGGTTCGCATAATCGTTGGATAGGTTTCTCAACCAATTATCGCGGGCTATGGGAAGTTGCCAAGCACTCATTCCCCACCTGAGAAAATATGCATTATCTACTCCCATGAGCCTAAGCAAACCAGTAATATAGCTTGCCCGTTGGCCGGCATAGCAAACCAATACAACTTTATCAATCAAGTTCAATGGAATGGATTTTAGGTAATCGTATATGGCAGCCTGCTCAACTAATACTGCACCTTCAATATGCGATGGGTAGAAATCCTCAGGATTGCGCAGGTCAATTACATGATATTTTCTATTGCCAATATTCTCATAAACTTCATTAGCAGAAACGGATAAGGCCTCTTCAAGGTTCTCCGTAAACAAGTATAGGTCCTGAGTCTCTAAGTATTCTTTCAACACAGCTACCTCGTTGATTTCTTCCACAACTTCCTCCACGGGGTATGCTTCTTCAGCAGGTTGGCGTTCTAGGGCTAATAAACCCCCGAATACGAAGGAAACAGGAAGCATTATCAATAGGGCTATTTTAAGTGCTTTCATCCGTCAAGTTTTTTTTAATGAAAAAGTTCACTACATATTCATTCCAAGAACCAAACTGTAAGAATCGGTTTCAATGCCTGAATAGGATAAACAAACATCGAAACCGACCCTTCAATAATTTTTCAAGTTACCTTCTAACGGGGTTAGCTGCATCTGCTTCCCACTCGTTGAATCCCCCATCGTATAATCTCACATTGGGGTAATTAAGAATTGACCTAAGGGCAAAATACACGATGCCTGCTCTAACCGAAGCGGCGCAATAAACAATTATTTCCCTGTTGGGGGTAACACCGGCAGCAGTAAATAACTGCTGGAGTTCTTCTCTGGATTTAAGAGTACCATTGGCATTCAGAACGCTTTGATGGGGCAAATTGATAGAACCAGGAATATGTCCTTTTCTAACAGCACCACCTTCTGTGCCTCTAAATTCGCCAGCATCGCGCACATCCAACAGGAGCATGTTTGGAGTGGTTGCAGCTCTTCTTACTCTGGCCATGTCTGCAAAGATTGCAGCATTGGCTGTAACTTGGAAAGTGGCAGGAACGATGCGGCGAGGCGTGCGCGAAACAGGCAAGCGATTGCGCTGCCATTCGCCCATACCACCATTGATAATGCGTACATCCGTGGCTCCCAAATACCTAAGTATCCAATAAATTCTACCAGCAAACCTTTGATGCCCTGCATCGTAGAGAAGAATAATGCTATTGTGGGCAATGCCCTTGGAGCCAAGGATACGGGCTAATTCTTCGTTGCTACGCAAAATTCCATCTACACCTGTTGGACGATACAAATCCTCATGCCAGAGGTTTACTGCATTGGTAATGTGGGTGCGGGCAAAATCAGAAACAGGATTGCAATCAACAATCACAACGCCCCTCTGATTTACCATTCTTACTGCATCTCGAGGGTTAATGAGACTCTGGGTCATAGCAAAATGGGAGGTTAACAAAAGTGTTAAAAAAAACAAGGTCTTCATAATCACAGACTTTTAGGTGTTTAAATGCTTTGAATCGTAAAATTAAAGGATGAAATTAAAAAACAACCTGCAGTTGTACAATAAACTCATCGTTAAAAATCTCCAATCGTTCTTCTGCTCTGTACAGATAGTTAACTTGCAGGCGGGTCCATTCATTGAACCAATAGTTTAACCCAAATACCATTGTATGCTCAATTGCATTGGGTGCGCTAAGGTCGGTATTCCAATTTTCATAGCGAAATACTGGCTGAATATTCCACGGTGTGCGATACATTGCAGTGAAATAAAAGCCGCTCCTATTAAGGTCGCCGGTAATAATTTCGGGTGGAATACCGCATCCGGGGCTAATCACAAAGGAACCTTTATCTTGTCCGGAAACATACTCGCCGATCAACGATAGATTTCTAAAATTGAATTGCACATCTGCAGCCCATCTGAATCGGGTATCATCTGTAGTAACGCCATCTGCAGCAGGTGGATGCGCTCCGTATTGCATACCGCCACCCAATGTGAGAAAATGTAGAGGGGATACTTGAACTCGGCTATGGAAAGTTTTGCTGTTGTTGTTGTCGCGCAATCCTCTTCCGGTTCCATTGGTAAGGGCAACGCTATAGAAAAACCTGTCGCTAAACAACCGCCCGGAAACCATCAGACCCAGATCGCGGTCAGGACTTACCAAGTTATTTACAGCCTGACTCCTGAAAATAGTATTCAGAGAGTGGCAGGCCGTACTCATCTCTAATGTGAATGGCGATTTAAACTGCCCTAAGGATATTTGTGCCCAACTAAATCTTTGATAGGTGATAAAGGCATCTAACAAGAAGGGCGCATCGTTAAAAAAGATCGGACCAGTCTCCAATACAACATAATACAAAAAATCGTAAGGTACCGTTCCTGTTACTCCAATTCTTGCTCGGTTGAAGGTGAATGACTGTTCGGTATTATCGCTATTGAAGCGGGTTTCGAACTGGGGTTGGAGAAAACCAAAAACTGTGATGCCACCATCAGCGGCAGGTGCTGCACAACCTTGAGATTGAGCAGGCTGTACGCTTACTGCGATAAAAGCCAATGCTAAAGCTAAAATCTTAATGCACTTCATAATATTTCTTTTTTTTCCATTATGAAAAAAACGGGCGTAACCCAGTTTCATAAATTGCTAATGAAAATTAATTTTAAAACATGCAACACAGGCGAAATGTTAGTATCCACCTGTGTTGCAATCAATTTGTTATTGCACCAATGGGAAGTTGTTGGTAGGAGTGATGGGCCATCTGTTTGCAGTCATAGCGGTGTTCCACATGGAGTTTGCACCAAACATGAAGCTATATACATCGTAACCCAAAACCCTTAGATAGAATGCCACGGCAGCAGATGTTTGGCCAGTGAAGCAGTAGTTAACTATTGCCCTGGATGGATCCAAGAAACGGATTTCGTTGTTGGCCAATGTAAGTGGCAAGATGCGGAAGGCCCCAGCAATATGCCTGTTTCCATTTTCGGTTACAGCTTGAGCTGACCAGTAGTTGTTAATAAAGAAATTACCAGGATTTGCTAATACTTCAGCAGCAGTTACACCGCGAAGGCCTTCATTGAGAACAGCTTGTACCCTCTCACGAAGAATTACTACCGGATCATTTGATTCGCTTGTTACAATGGGTCTATTGGTAAATTCTACATTGGCAGCAAAGTTTGGCGGAGTTACAATATTTGCATGGGTAAGGTTGGCTATGCGCGGAGTCCAACGATCAAGTGTGCTGTTCCACGAGCTCATACCCCACATTAAATTACGGGCTGTGGGAAAACCGCTGAGGCGAAGTGCTGCAACTGCAAATGCCGCTGTCTGTCCTGTGTAGCAAACTACAATAATCTCCCGTCCTGTAAGCTGGCCGGCAGTTTGTGCATTGCGAGCAGTGGTTACAACATTAGCCATTGTAGAATTTACAGCTCCTTGAATGCGACCCGCTGCAAAATCTACAGGAAGCCGTATGTCAATAATATAATAAGCCGCAAGATTTGCGTGCAGAGTAGTAGCAGGTACCACCCAGCCGGTTGTGTGCATAGTAGGTAAATCCAAACCTGAGGTGCGCAAATGATCTGCCAAAATTTGGTGCTTGTTTACATCTGCTGTTTCACCCCTGCAACCTGTAAAAAGTGCCAAAGGAAGTAACAGAAACAAAAAGATTACAAATAGATTGTTTTTCATGATAATGGTTTTTTTAAATTAAAAATTACTTTGAAAGGTTGCGAAATGATGCTTTAAAATTTTACTAAAGAAATTTTTCGTTGTTAAAAGTTTATCAACTCTTGCAAAGGTCAAGGCAAATAATTATAAAAAACCTTAACACCCGTTTGAATAGGGCAACTTAAAAATTGTTTTACAATTTATTTAAACATGACCTAAATCATATTTTATTTTGACATAGATGACCGTTTTTGTATTATTTTTGAATCAAGAAAGCCTGTCGGTCTGGGTTGTATTGTGGTCGCTCCACCTATCAGCATATAAATAAGATTTTATTGGGTTTAATTCAGTCAAAAAAACCTTATGCGTCGAATCGTTTTTCATGTACAAGGTTGGCTCTTCTGTGTTTTTCAAATATTATTAGTCAAGTTTAGGTAATAACTTATTTTTTATGAAGTACACAAGTTGTACAGTTAGTGACTCAAGAGTTGAACTTTTCCAAAACCTCACATTAGATGAGATGGATGAGTTGCAAAAGAATATGGTAACTATTCGTTATAAGAAGGGCGAAACTATTTGTCGCCTTGGAACATTAGCTCCCTATATCATTTTGGTAAAAGAGGGACTCGCCAATGCCTTTATTGAAGGATGCGATGATGTTTTGGTAGTAAACATTATACCTCCAGGCAATTTTATTGCCCTTTCGGTAGTAGCCAACACCAATGGAATGTTTCCATACTCATCCAAAGCGTATGTTAACACAGAAGTTGCACTAATAGATATTAAAGTCTTCCGAGAATTATTATCCAAAAACATTCTGTTTGCCAACGATGTTCTGAAATTGGTAAGTGCTCACCTGCAGCAAGTCTATGGAAGATTCTATTGCATCTCAACCAAGCAGCTGTATGGTAGGCTGGCAGATATTCTCATTTGCCTATCGGAAAAGATTTTTAAATGCAATAGCTTCAATTTGGTTTTGTCCCGTCAGGAATTGGCACAATTAACCAAAATGTCAACCGAATCCATTATCCGATTGCTCAAGAAGTTTAAAGATGATGGGCTAATAGATATGGACGGAAAATTATTGACAATTTTGGATTTGGACAGACTTAGAAAAATAGCCGATACAGGCTAATGCGTTCCTTATAAATTCATTTCTTAGGAAATTGACCATTTTACGAACGCAAACGAGCCTGCAAGCCAATCCAATACAATTGACCTTGCCAAACGATTGCAATTGGAGAACTGTATTCATTAGACTAAAGGAATTTGCAGACTCTAATATGTAATCGCCTATTTACATGAAGAAGGAACCCACATTGACACTCTAGTCAGCATTTTTGGAGCACCAATGCAATGCCTTGCCCTACTCCTATGCACATGGTACATAATGCTTTTTTAAGGTCAAACAATTGTATTTGGTTTATGGCAGTAGTTATCAATCGTGCGCCGCTCATTCCTAAGGGATGCCCCAATGCAATAGCACCTCCCAAACGATTAATTCTGGGATCGTTATCGTCCAAGCCCAACGATCGGGTGCAGCCCAGCACTTGTACTGCAAATGCTTCATTGATTTCAATTATATCAAAATCATTGAGACTCATCTGAAGCCGTTGGAGTATTTTTTGCGTAGCAGGCACAGGTCCCAATCCCATAGTTGACGGATGCACGCCTGCCACAGCCATTCCCGACAATATGGCCTTTGGTTGAAGATCATATTTCAAAACTGCTTCTTCAGATGCAATCAGCACAGCCGCCGCTCCATCATTTAATCCCGAAGCGTTTCCGGGTGTTACCGTCCCACCCACCCGCATAGACTTTAGGGCAGCAAGTTTGTCAATTGAGACCAATCGTGGATGCTCATCCTTTTCGAACACTACTGGGTCGCCTTTGGGTTGTTGGATCGCTACGGGCACAATCTCATTGACAAACCATTGATTTTTCTGAGCATTGGCTACTTTCTCCTGACTCCAATAAGCAAACCTATCCTGATCTACCCTACTTATGCCAAATTGTGAACCTATGTTTTCGGCTGTTTCAAACATTGCCTCTGTGCCGAATCGTTTTTCCATTTCCTTGTTTACAAACCGCCAACCCAAAGTTGTGTCGTAGAGTTTCACATTTCGGGAAAATGGTTCAGCAGCCTTGTCCATCACAAATGGTGCCCTCGACATACTCTCCACTCCGCCAGCAATTACTACTTCGGCCTCCCCTGCCACTATGGCTCTGGCTGCTATTCCTACTGCATCGAGCCCCGAACCACAAAGCCTGTTGATGGTAACTCCCGGAACCGTTTCGGGAAAGCCCGCCAACAGCAATGCCATTCGCGCCACATTTCGATTGTCTTCGCCGGCCTGATTGGCACAACCAAACACAACATCGTCGTAAGCCGATAAGGGAATTGAAGGATTTCGTGCAGCAATGGTTTTTATTGTCATGGAAGCAAGATCGTCGGGTCTTATGGCCGATAATCCACCGCCGTACTTTCCTATGGGCGTTCTAATGGCGTCGCAAACAAATACTTTTCGCATATTCATATTTACTGTTGTCCGATAAAAATGTAAAAGGAGCCAGACTATGGCAGCCTGGCTACCTTTTATCAGTAGTTTTGCTTGACTAAAAACACACTACTATGAGCAAAACTACATTTTTTTTCGGACAATCTGCTTTCCTGTTTTGTGCACGATGTGAACGCTCTAAAATTTCCATATAGATAATCAAGCACTTAGCGTTTTATTTTTTGCATTTTGGGTCATGCGGTGATGTTTTGTCTTTGTTTATTCGAAAAAACAGAAATCGTAGTGGTACTTTCAGTATTCAGATTGTACAAAAATATCATCGCTCCAATCGGGTGATAAAAACTGTCGGTATTGCTCATCCTAAATGTGAAGAGGAGTAGTTCTACTTTGGTAAATCAANNGGTCTTATGGCCGATAATCCACCTCCGTACTTGCCAATGGGCGTTCTAATTGCGTCGCAAACAAATACTTTTCTCATATTTATCAAATATTAACGACCGTATTTGTCGTCGTGTATTTCAAATTGTTTGATACTGAAAGTATAAAAAAACTGCCTTACTCTTGGTGTAGTTTCTTTAGCTCTCATTGCTTAACCTATCCACGCTGTTGCATTTATTGCTTTTATGAATGGCTTTCCATTATTACTGATTTGCCTTCCAATTTCTAAGCAAGTTTTTCG
>DMJL01000053.1 GCA_003451785.1 Bacteroidales bacterium | reverse complement strand
AATATTAAGTTTATGTTAACAAGGGCTTAGAGCCAAATTAGTAAATACTTTTGCACAACTTTTATCAATTTTAGTATGGAATTTGGGATTTACGAAATCTTAACCTTAATTGGTTCGCTATGTTTGTTTCTTTTTGGAATGAAACTGATGAGCGAAAACATTCAGAAAGTGGCAGGCGATAGTTTGCGAAATTTTCTTGGGTCAATTACTTCCAGCCCGTTTATGGGGATTTTTACAGGGCTTACGGTTACAGCAATCATTCAATCATCATCGGCGGTAACTGTTATGTTGGTAAGCTTTGTAAATGCCGGCTTACTCAATCTTACACAGGCTGTGGGGGTAATTATGGGGGCAAATATTGGAACCACCATCACTGGTTGGATTATTACTATTTTGGGATTTGAATTAGAATTAGCCGAAATAAGTCTTCCATTGATTGCTTTGAGTTTTCCGCTCATGATGTCGGGGTCGCGTTTTCGGGCCATTGGTGAGGGATTATTAGGGTTTGCAGTACTTTTTATGGGGTTGGAGTTAATCAAGGATTCTGTCCCCGACCTCTCCCAATTTCCCCATTATTTTGAGGCAGTAGAAGCAATTTCAGGTCATGGTGTATGGTCTATTGTCACTTTTATGCTAATAGGAGCAGTAATCGTAGCGGTGATTCAATCATCCAGTGCAGGTATGGCACTCACTCTGGTTATGAGTTACAACGGTTGGATTGGATTCTATGAAGCTGCCGCATTGGTTTTGGGTTTCGACCTTGGTACAACACTCACTGCCAACCTTGCAGCTCTTATGGGCAATAGGCAGGCTAAGCGGGCGGCTTTTGCGCATACCGTTTTCAACCTTGTGGGAGTAATTGCTGTTCTATTTGTTTTTACTCCGCTTATCAATGGAATCAACGAGTTTATGATAGCTTCCGACATTGGCTCACCAAAAACCAACTCAGAACTGGTTCCCATTGGTCTCACAATGTTTCATACTACTTTTAATGTCTTCAATACCTTGGTAGTGGTGGGTTTTGTAAAACATTTTGTTAGGCTTATAGAGTTTATTATTCCATTAAGAAGCAACAAAACGGAGAGGCCTCATCTGGAGTATTTCAATAGTGGGTTTTTGCAAGCGGCTGAACTTTCCATTTTCCAAGCCCGCAGAGAAACTCGAAAATTTGCGGAATTATCCCATCGGATGTTCAATTTTATACCGGCCATGATAATTGAAACCGACAAGAAGGAATTCGAAGAGATAAAGGAAAGGGTCAGTAAATATGAAGAAATTACCGACCGGGTGGAGGTTGAGATTACCTCCTTCCTTGTGGCCGTCTCCAAAAGGCAAGTGAGCGATATTGCTGCCGAGGAGGTTCGAAGAATAAGGCTTTCTTGCTCCGAGATTGAAAAAATAGGCGATATCTGTTTCAAAATGGCCACGCTTTTAGCTAAGAAAAGGGAAGAAAAAGTTTATTTCACACCAGCTCAAAGAAGTGAATTGTTTGAGATGTTCAAACTTACCAACGACGCATTTGAGCATGTGATGGAAAGCCTCGATAAAGGTGAGGCCTTCGCACGGCAAAATCTATCCCGTGCTACCGAATTGGAAGCACGAATCAATGCATTCCGCGATGCTGCATCCGATGCAGTTATTGAAGATATCGAAAAGGGAACCGTGAATGTTAAAAGCTCATTCTACTACAATAAGCTAATTACCTCATGCGAAAAAATTGGGGATAATTTGTATAATGTAGCCGAATCTGTTGCAGGGCTTAATGTGGAATAAGCTCCAATTTTAGTGCATCCTAATTGGATAAACTGTTTTGGTAAAAAAAATCAACCAGAGGTACTGCCTCTGGTTGATTTTTTTATACGAATGTGGATTGGAGTTTTGCTTGGAACTAACTGAAACTCCTTTTTTGGCAGGCGTTTTTACCTTTGTGCTTTAGGTAGTTCTTTCATGGATGCTCGCAAATGGGATGGAACATCATCTATATGGAGAATTTTTACCTGTGGCTCGCCTGATTCCGGAAGTTTAGTAAGGGTTTCATTAATGTATGGAGTTTCTAATGCCCACATAGCTCCTGTAGCCGGATCCACTATCAACATTCCGATAATTCCTCCAATTGCGATATTGCCGAAATACCAAGGATCAATTCCAAAAATAACGGGGACTACTCTATCCTTGTATCCCTCATGTGAAATTGTTACTTGGTATTGCGCCCTCCTAAAGAAACCCGCTCCTGCACTTAATGGCACTATGGCTGGAGTTTTGCCTTGGAAGATAGTTTGACCTATTCCATCTGTAATTAAAATATTGGCTTGGTCGGGGGTGCTATGTATGGAAATTGGATATATGCTTTTGCTAACTATAGATGCACAACTTGATAGTAACATGGCACAAATCAATAAACCAAGAAGCATACGAACGGATTTCAAAAATTTTATCATGGTCATGGGTTTTGTTTGAAGTATGATTGATTTTAAACAATAATGCAACTTAATACTTAGGGAATTTCAAAGGTTGATTCCCCAAAAATCTTGTCAGTTTGCATGTTGCAAAGTGGGTTCTCTTATGGTTTGCATGATAGAGTTATTAAATTAACACCGTAAAACAAAGATTATCACAAGTCAGCGTAAAAATATTTTCTAATAATATGCAGTTGGAATAAAGCCAGCACTAAAAAACACAATCCTCTTTTCTGAAATTCTATACATTCCCAAAAGAAATTTAGACCAAAATCTATTGCAAAATTTAGCACTTTTCCAATCTTTTGCATAAAAAAACCGACTTGGAAAAAGCTAATTCGGGAAAATTAAAACCTATCCAAGTCGGGCAACCTAAGTTTAACCAATCAACAACACAACATTGATACAGCCATATAAGGTGCTATCCTCATCGTGCTGATCAATTTTAATTCATACCGGATACCCAAGTGGGTAATACATTGGTTTTCCAATCCTGTTTGTCTCTGTTTAACTGGTCCATATCAAGACCAATAAATGCTTGTGCCTTAGCTTTGGTGCTAACATCTGGCAATTGGGGTGGGAATGGCTTGTTCAACGATGCATAAATGACCGAAAGTTGTAGGCGAGCTTCGTTTACTTTCTGAATGGAAGTACCTAAAACCCTAAGTGCTTCCGATGGTGAGTGCACACCCAAGCCTTTAGCTCCTGCTACCCAGTCCCATCTCCATTGTGCATGGCGAATGTTTTGCAACACTCCTGCCATTTGTTGCTCCGTGGCACCGGCTTCCCACGCAAATTTTGCCTCAATATGCACTCTTGCAAGGTTTATTTCGCAAATACGGCGCAATTCTGCAATGCGAGCTTGATTATCAAACACATTTTGGCGTAATTCTTCTTCGCTTTGTCTGTGGCAGGTTTGGCATGAAGTTTCGATATTTGCCAATGGGCTACGAATATGGTGGTCGGTAAACTTAATGCCACCTTCTCTTTTGTAGGGCATGTGGCAGTCTGCACACGAAACGCCTCTTTGGGCATGAATACCAGTCATAAACAATTCGTAGTCGGGATGTTGTGATTTGATCATTGGAGCGCGGCTCAATGCATGAACCCAGTCGCGATGACCTATACTATCGTAGTATGCCTCCATATTTTCAGCAGAAAATCCTTTATCCCATGGGAAGGTAAGGTAATTGCCGGGTTGTTTAAAGAAATACTCCACATGGCACTGGGCACAAACCAAAGAACGCATTTCTTGGCGGGTGGCCTTAGTGATGTCAATTCCTTGGCGGGCAAATGCCTCTACCAGCGCCGGGCGTGTAATACGCAAAGACATATTCGAGGGATTGTGGCAGTCAACACAACCAATATGATTATGAATCAAATGACCGGTTTCTGCAAGAGTCTTTGAATAGAACTCTGCAACACCCATCTCTGCTATAAGTTTTGGAAAATCGGCACTCTTGCAAGCCCAGCAAGTAGCAGGCTGGGTTACCCCTGTCCGCAGCGTATTGTGCACATCCTTTATAGCATAATAGTGTCCCCTTGCTTGATTATAATCTCGTGAAAATGGCATTCCTGCCCACATAATTACAAGCTCAGGATAGTTCGCTAAGTAATCTACCCATGCTGAGCCAAACCATTTGCTTCTGAAGCTCGTATCGGCGGTTTGCATATAAGATTGGTATTGGCGGGGAAAGTTTTCACCCCATACCGAATTGTCGGGTTCCCATTCTGAGATAGGTCTTACAATTTGAAAATATAATTGGGCTTCAGTCCTGCGTTCTAAAATACTTGCTGCGAAAATACCCAGAATGAAAACGATAAATACGGTTACCAGAAATAGAACCCAATTAATCCACGGCCTCTTTTTGGAAAGTTCTTTGATGCTCATATTTTTTAATTTTGGTTGTTAATTAATTTGCACCTATTTTGATCAATGAATTTGCTTGTATAATTCTGTGTTTACCTCTCAGGAGTGCCAAAAAGCCATTGCAGCCACGATGGTACTGCAGTAGGCAGCCTCTCCACCATAGCATGGGGTGCAGCCGATAGGCTACGGACTGCTCCATGGGGAGTTTCCCTATGGCAATCCCAGCAAACTTTTCCTTCATTTACTCGAGCCATTTCGGCGGTAACCGTTACCAAACTGGTAAGGTC
>DMJL01000311.1:3418-5607 GCA_003451785.1 Bacteroidales bacterium | reverse complement strand
AGCAAAGCCGGATGAATATTAAAAACTCTTTCGGGATATTCCGCGAGAAGATATGCAGGTATTTTCGAAAGGAACCCAGCCAGAATAATGTAATCAATGGCATTTTGTCTAAAGATACCCAGTACGAGTTCTGCGTCTTTCCACTGTTCGCGCCTTATGAGTAGGTGAGGAATGGCAGTCTTTGCAGCTCGCTTCAAGACTTCGGCTTCCGGCTGGTCGGAGATCACAAGTGCAACCTCTATCAATTCGTGAATCTTAAAATATTCTATAAAATTGGCAACATTTGTGCCTCGCCCTGATGCCAACATGGCTAATCGAATCTTCATTTTATAAATAATCAAAGGTTTACACTGTTGTTCCAAATTGCCATCTGGCTAACTATGTTTGCAGCAAAACACATCTGCGAACGAAAAAATATTCATAGCCACTTACCCTTTCAGGAAAACAAAAATCAAATTTTCTGATTCGAAAATGGCTTTGCGTAATAATTAGGCTTGAGTATGCACGATAACAATAGAAGCATTTCTATACAAATGTGATGAAAATTATTGGATGCCGAAGCTTTTGCAGATGATTTTGTATAATTAAATCTTTGCATTATCGATATTTGCAAAGCCCTATAAAACAAGCAATTGCAAATCAAAATATAAAATTTGGAATGAAAAAGTTGGTTGGTATCAATATAATATTTTTCTTTGCAGTCTGTTTTAAACACAAAAAAGGAGAAACTATGTCAGACATTGCAACTAAAGTTAAAGCTATCATCGTTGATAAGCTTGGCGTTGATGAGAAGGAAGTAACCCCGGAAGCCAGTTTCACCAACGATCTGGGTGCCGATTCATTAGATACTGTAGAACTCATCATGGAGTTTGAGAAGCAGTTCAACATCGCCATTCCCGACGACAAAGCAGAAAAGATCAGCACTGTAGGTGATGCAATTGCATACCTTGAGAAAAACCTGTAGTAGATAACCAAAGCGAGACAGATGAAACTCAGAAGAGTCGCTGTTACTGGTCTTGGTGCATTGACTCCAATAGGCAATACCGTTCCAGAATACTGGAACGGTTTGCTCAATGGAGTGAGTGGTGCTAGAATGATTACCAGATTCAATGCAGAAAAGTTCAAGACTAGATTTGCGTGCGAAGTTAAGAACTATGATGTTTCAGCACATTTTGACCGCAAAGAGGCCCGAAAGTTCGATCCTTTCACGCAATATGCTTTAGTAAGCACAGAGGAGGCAATCAAAGATTCCGGGATGGATATCGAAAATCTCAACCTCGATCGTATTGGCGTTATCTGGGGAAGCGGTATTGGCGGACTTCAAACATTTCTTGAAAACGCAGTAGAGTTCGCTAGAGGAGATGGGACACCGCGATTCAATCCGTTTTTCATTCCCAAAATGATTGCCGATATTGCATCCGGCCATATATCTATTAAATATGGTTTTCGCGGTCCAAATTACGCCACAATTTCTGCATGTGCTTCCTCAGCTAATGCGATAATAGATTCTTTTAATCTGATACGATTGGGTAAGGCCGACATAATTGTTGCTGGTGGCTCGGAGGCTGCTGTTAACGAAATAGGTGTTGGAGGATTCAGTGCTATGCACGCCCTTTCTGAGAGAAACGATGATCCTCAAACCGCATCAAGGCCGTTTGACCTAAACCGCGACGGTTTTGTAATAGGCGAAGGTAGCGGCACTTTGATTTTAGAAGACTTGGATCATGCCATTGCGCGTGGAGCAAAAATTTATGCAGAAGTAGTGGGTGGTGGGCTTTCGGGCGATGCCTATCATATTACCAGCCCACATCCCGATGGTCTAGGTGCTATGAATGTGATGAAGTATGCCTTGGAAGAGGCTAATATTCCATTACACGAGGTGGATCATATAAATACCCATGGCACATCTACTCCATTGGGCGACATTGCCGAGCCTAAAGCTATTGCGAAGCTTTTTGGAACCCATGCGCCAAAAATCAGTATAAATGCCACAAAGTCAATGACTGGACATTTGCTTGGTGCAGCCGGTTCAATAGAGGCAATAGCTACCATTTTGGCTATTCAGCACAGTGTGGTACCTCCAACCATTAATTTCTCTACTCCCGACCCCGATATTGACCAAAGCCTCGACTTTACTTTTCATGTGGCCAGAAAAAGGGAAGTAACCGTTGCTCTTTGCAACACCTTTG
>DMJL01000311.1:0-3088 GCA_003451785.1 Bacteroidales bacterium | reverse complement strand
TTTGGTTTTGGTGGTCACAATGCTTGTGTTGCACTTAGAAAATATTTGGGGTAGGTACAGCAAAATTATTTGAAAGTGTTTTTTAAAAGGGCCAATACAGCCGAACAGGAATTAGCTAAGGCCATAAGAAATATTTTTGGATATTCTATTGGCAATCGAGCTTTGTATAAATTAGCCTTTCGCCATAGATCCGCAGCCAGTGTGATAGGCAATGGTGTGAAAAACAGCAATGAAAGGCTCGAGTATTTGGGCGACGCTGTTTTGGGGTCTATCGTTGCTGAATACTTATTCAAAAAATATCCCTACAAAGACGAAGGACACTTAACAGAGATGCGTTCTCGTATTGTTAGTCGTTCTAATCTAAATGCATTGTCGCGCAAATTGGGAATCGACAAGTTGATCCAAACCGGACGCGAAACTAATTTTCCCACTACTTCTATCCTTGGTGATGCATTTGAAGCTCTTATTGGTGCTATTTACCTAGACAAAGGATACGATTTTACCAAAAAAATCTTACTCAACAAGGTAATATCAATACATTTGGATATTGACCACCTTGTGCAAACAGAGATAAACTTCAAAAGCAAGGTGATAGAATATTGCCAGAGGGAGAAAAAATCCGCTGAATTTATCATTGCAGATGAACTTGAAAACGGTAAGCAAAACCGTAAACTTTATGTTGTGCATCTGCTCATACAAGGTGAATTGGTTGGCAAAGGACATGATTACTCCATAAAAAAGGCTGAACAAAAAGCTGCCGAGCAGGCGTGGATTATATTCGCCGAAAAAAACACATTCGAATAATTTATTTTGCAATTACAAATCTTCGCTTGTATATTTGCTTTACCCTTGTAGGCAAAGATAATATGCGATGGCAAAAAAAATGTCCTTAAAAATAGCTTACAATTCGCCTTTTTTGGTAAACACTATCTTTTCGGTGCAGAAAAGCGTGAGACTTGCGTGGCTGCTCAACAACCATGCTGAGTGCGAATTTAAAAGGTATAATGACTTTCGATATCCATATCATGAAGAAGATGCAGGTAGGTTTGCAATTTATGGGTTCTTCAATCAAGTATTCCGTATGCATGTGTTTCTTTTGGATAACATTAGCGAGCAAGGTTCCATGCTTATAAAGGGCAATCCCAAAATCAATTACTTGCTGATTTTTGCAAACATATCGGATGTATTTAACAAGAAGGAATACCTAAAAAAATTGCGGAGCCTGTCCGAAATTCAAGCAATTTCTGAGCTAAACCCTACAATGCTGGAGAAGCATAAGGATGTCTTTTACGACCTTGAGGTATTCTTAGCCGAACACAAGTATATGTAGCAATATCGTGCAAGATGGCAATCGGAAAACCCTAAACTCCTTAGTTGAATTGGCAGATTACTCCAATCCCTTGGCTTGATTCCAAAATACATCCATTTCTGCCAGATTCATCTTTTTTAAATCTTTGCCTGCCAGTGCGGCTTGTTTCTCCAAGTAGTTAAATCGTTTGACAAACTTTCTGTTAGTTCTTTCTAAGGCATTTTCGGGATTAACATTTATAAAACGGGCGTAATTTATTAAAGCAAAAAGCAAATCGCCAAATTCATCTTCGATTCTCTGCTGGTTTTGTCCTTCATCCACTTCAGTTTTGAGTTCGGATAATTCTTCCAACACTTTTTGCCATACCTGCCCGGGATGCTCCCAATCAAATCCTACACCGCGCACCTTGTCCTGTATGCGATAAGCCTTGATTAATGCAGGAAGCGATGCAGGCACTCCGGAGAGTACAGTTTTTTTCCCCTCCTTGAGCTTTATCTTCTCCCAATTTTCTTTTACTTGCTCTGAGCTGTCGGCTACCACAGACCCGTAAATATGCGGATGCCTATCTATAAGTTTTTGATTTATACACTCCAACACTTCTGCCATATCGAACTTGCCTTGTTCGCTTGCAATTTTTGCGTAAAATACAATGTGCAACATAATGTCGCCAAGCTCTTTTTTTAGCTCGGTGAAATCGTTGTCTAAAATGGCTTCGGCCAATTCGTAAACTTCTTCAATCGTCAAATGCCTGAGGCTTTCGAGCGTTTGTTGATTGTCCCAAGGGCATTTTTCGCGAAGCTCATCCATGATTTCCAAAAGATGCGAAAAGGCTTTGAGGGTTTTATCCATAATAATTACTTTTTTGCAAATGTAGCTACAAAAGCTCCCGCATAAACTAAGGTTGTACCTATGCTCGGATTTGTTTGGGTATTATAGCGTACCAGTAACTTTTATTGAGCAAAATATACAGACCATCTGAATAAGAGGCAATGCTTTTCTATCTTTATTATAATTTTATCCTTTGGGATTGAAAATCAATAGACCCACTAAACCCACAACCGGAAAAACCCAAACGGGAGTACGATTATGGAAATTGGAAGTACCGGCAGCCTGCAATCCCCGCTCTGGTAAATCTTTTTCGAATTGATAATCTCTATACAGATAGAACCATTTGAGAAAATTGCAAAATAAATTGCCAAAAATTAGGCAATTAAAGTGCTGAAATTCCTAAATGAGTAATTTTGCGAATAATTACATAATAACCAACAGCAAGGATTAAATTTTAGAACAAAGGCTGACTTTGGATGTGCTAAAATGGCAAATTTGTGTGTGTAGCCGTCTTTGCGAGGCTCAAAAGGGTTTTTGATGGTGATCCAAAAATTCTAAAAAATGAAACGAACATGTTTGCGAATAAACACAAATACCAATGAAAATAGCAAACATGGAGTTCCATCCGACCTTAAACCTAAAAATTATTTACGGATGAAATTTGAAGTTATTTCGGGAGCAAAAAAAATGGCCGACCTGATTACATTGGATCCGCGAAGCATGGTTTTGCTTACCCGCTTTGGTATTGACCTTGGATTTGGTGACAAAACCATTGACCAGCTTTGTAAGGAAAAAGACATTAAGAGAGATTTCT
Source organism: Bacteroidales bacterium (assembly GCA_003451785.1). Lineage (GTDB taxonomy): Bacteria > Bacteroidota > Bacteroidia > Bacteroidales > UBA7960 > UBA7960. The sequence goes on along the minus strand of DMJL01000311.1, from coordinate 137 downwards.
TTCTTTTGCTTTTGAATGTTTTTCTTAATCCAAAATTTTTCCCCAACAAGAGGCTTCGCAACATTGATGTAGATCTGCTATTGACCTATTTAGCTAATTCTCACAAATATTACCTTGAGGAAAAAATACCGAGGTTA
>DMJL01000236.1 GCA_003451785.1 Bacteroidales bacterium | reverse complement strand
TCTATTGGAGTTTCGGCCTGAATGGATTCAGATGGTTTAGAATTTTGTGAAGTGCTATTTTTTGTCATCTCACTACAAAAGTTATTTTAAAACAAAGGTTTAATCGAAAATTTTTTAAACATAATTTGCCAATCAAGGCAAATAAATTATGCCTTTCTCCATTTCAAATCTTTCAATATAAATGGGGCTGTTTTTAAGCGCAAAGTTGGCTTCAAAAGTCTTGCCAATATTAAAAATAAGTCAATTTGTCAGTTTTCAACCAAGGCGCTTTATTTGGGCACCGAGCATTTGCAGCCGGTGATCAATATTTTGATAGCCTCGGTCGATCTGCTCTATATTGTGGATAATGCTGGTTCCATTAGCACTAAGTGCCGCAATTAGCAATGCTACACCTGCACGAATATCGGGCGATGCCATTTCAATTGCGCGCAGTGCTGTTTTGCGAGCATTTCCTATTATGGTTGCCCTATGCGGGTCGCATAAGATTATCTGGGCACCCATATCAATAAGCTTATCAACGAAAAAAAGACGGCTTTCAAACATTTTTTGATGTACCAGCACACTTCCTTTAGCTTGTGTTGCTACTACAAGAACAATACTTAGCAAGTCTGGAGTAAATCCCGGCCATGGCGCATCGCTTATTGTAAGTATGCTTCCGTCAATAAAAGTTTCTACTTCGTAAATATCTTGGTGCGGGATAAAGATATCGTCTTCAATTTTTTGGATTTTTATTCCAAGTTTTTTAAAAACTTCAGGTATAATCCCAAGCTCTTCATATCGAGTGTTCTTTATGGTAATCTCAGATTGTGTTAAAGCTGCAAGCCCTATAAAGCTTCCAATTTCAATCATATCGGGAAGCAGCCTGTGGGTACAACCACCTAAATGCTCCACTCCATCTATGGTAAGAAGATTTGAGCCAATACCCGAAATGCGTGCGCCCATGTTGTTGAGCATCTTGCATAATTGCTGCAAATAAGGTTCGCAGGCGGCATTGTATAGCGTAGTTCGACCTTGTGCAAGGGCTGCAGCCATTACCACATTTGCAGTTCCGGTTACCGATGCCTCTTCCAAAAGGATATGGCATCCTTTAAGGGGATTACCTGCAACCCTATACATACTTTGGGAAGCATCGAAACTAAATTTTGCCCCGAGTTTTTCCAATCCGATAAAGTGTGTATCCAATCTCCTTCGTCCAATCTTATCGCCACCAGGCTTTGGGATACTTGCATGCCCAAATCGTCCAAGCAATGGGCCTACAATCATTACCGAACCGCGTAGCTGGGCCGCTTTTTTCTTAAATGTTTCGGTCTCTAAAAATCCTAAGTTCACATTATCGGCCTGAAATACCCAAGTGTCTTCAGATTTTTTAGATACCCTGACTCCCAAATCCGACAATAGCTCTATAAGTTTGTTAACATCCACAATGTTGGGGATATTTGAAATTTCAACCTCCTTGCTGGTAAGCAATACAGCACTGATTACCTGCAATGCTTCATTCTTTGCTCCCTGCGGATGAATCTCTCCCGAAAGCCTCTTGCCGCCTTTTATTTCAAACGATGCCATGATTAGCCAATTTGATTGTTAAAAAAACAAATGTAGGATATTAATGAGTAGGGATGTAACTAAAACGGTTAGATAAGGCATTCAATCTAAGCAAAACGCAGATCCTAAAAAAAATCATTCTTTTAAAGGATGTAGATTTTTTGATTTGCAACGAAAACTATACCTGTGTAGAAAAGATAAACGAACCACAATTATCGAAAAATGGGTTGCTATATCCTTATATTTTGGGCTGTTTTATTTGGGTCTATTTCCTCTAAAATGGAATGGTTTTCCCTGCTGGGGTCTCGGATGGAATTTCTTTCGCTTTGGTTTTGCAACTCCCGCAACTTCAACAGATTGAGCAAGTTTTACATTCTCGTCGAGTTTCAATTTTCCTTTAGATAAAACAGCCAAATGAGATGCTATTTCATCGTCGGTAACAGCATCGCGATTCCATGTAATGTAGGATTTTTTAAGATGATTCGCTATCAACTTAATGAGCGTACTTTTCTCCAAACCGTCTTCCAAGGCTGTAGCCCTTTCAATAATTTTCTCAATATGCCTGCCGTAATGCCGGAATTTGATATGATTATTGGAATAGGATAATCTTTCGGGTTTCTTAGCAAGACTTTGGGGAGATGGTATAGGAAAGGGCGACTCCACATCGAGTTTAAAATTCGACATGATAAACAGGTGATCCCAAAGCTTATGTTTAAAATCTGCCACATCGCGCAAATGGGGATTCAACTGACCCATCACTTGGATAATAGCCTTAGCCTGTTTGTTTCGCACTACAGGATCTTCGATTTCCATGATTTGCTCAATCATCTTTTGAATATTCCTGCCATATTCAGAAATATTCATTTTGGAACGCTGCGAATTGTATTCCATAAAGGAAGTTAAATAAGTAATGTATCTGGTGGTGTGCAACTAAGACTAACCCACAATATATTTTTGTTTTGTATGCAAGGATTCTAAGCAGTGCATCAATAAATCTGCAAAAAAGATTTTTAAAAAATCGAAAAGTTGCATTGTAGCTAATTCCTGTAGTATTTCAAAATCAGGAAACTGGTGTAGATGTGTGCAAAATTAGAAAAAATATCCAAGCATTGATATTTTATCCGAAAAATAAACTTAATTTTATTAAACAATTGTTTGAGAATATTCATCCTTTTGATTAAAACTTTGCAAATTTCAATAGATGTGCTCTAATGCACAATTGATCAATCCTAACCATTGGAAATGCTTGATATGCAATTTCAATCTATGGTAAGGAATTATGCACCTATTGGTAAATTCTAAATACACATCTTAAGGATAGATTGCATGGTTTTCCAAAATGTACAAACACTTAATCTACTTTAAACCTTATCGGTGAATCTAAAAAATCTGGCAAACATGAGCATCAAAACCATTCCTTTCGACCTTGTAGAAGAGTTTTCCCAAAAAGCATTTGCCCAAGCAGGCGTTCCTGAATCCGATGCCCAAATTTGTGCAAAAGTGCTGGTTGACTCCAATCGGTTAGGGTTTGAGTCGCATGGTGCCAATCGTTTGAAGCCAATTTATCTCGATAGAATTAAAGAAGGAATCATTTTGCCCAACACCCATGTTTCGATAATTAAGGAAGGACCAACAAGTGCTGTATTGGATGGCAACAATGGCATGGGCCAGGTGATATCGAATATGGCCATGAAAATGGCAATTGCCAAAGCAAGAGAATTTGGTTTAGGAATGGTGGTGGTGCGCAATTCAAATCACTATGGATTTGCAGGCTTTTATCCACTATTGGCCGTAAAAGAAGATATGATTGGAATTACTGGTACTAATGCCCGACCTTCGATAGCACCCACATTTGGAGTAGAGCCGATGTTGGGTACAAATCCCTTAACCTTTGGTATGCCAACGGATGAACCGTTTCCGTTCCTTTTAGATTGTGCCACATCCATCATTCAAAGAGGAAAGGTAGAGATTTACGCCAGATCTGGCAAGCCATTATCTGAGGGATGGGCAGTAAACCAGCAAGGAGAAAGCCAAACAGCACCAAACCAAGTGCTTACTGAATTAGTAAATGGCACTGCAGCCCTTGCACCTTTGGGGGGCATAGGAGAAGAAATGGCTGGTTACAAAGGTTATGGTTACGCTACTGTAGTAGAGATTCTCTCATCGGCACTCCAGCAAGGTGCTTTTTTGCACATGCTATCGGGCATACAAAATGGAAAGAAAGTTCCTTATTCGTTGGGGCATTTTTTTATCGCAATAGACATAACTGCATTTACCGAACCGCATTTGTTTAAACAAACTACAGGAGAAATCCTAAGGCAATTGCGTGCATCCAATAAGGCTCCGGGGCAAAATCGCATTTTCACTGCGGGCGAAAAAGAGTTTGTGTTTTATGAAAACCACAAAAATACAGGAATTGATTTCAACGAGCCATTGCTCAAAGAATTTGCAACCATCTGCAATGACTACAATCTGCCTGAATTTGCGGAGATTTTCGATGTTCCATAATCCATTAAATCGCATAATCATCACCCCAAGCTACAACAACCTAAGCCTTGCAAACTTTAGCATAATTTGTTTTTTGCCATCTCCATCAAACAATATTTCTGCTTTTGCATCGGCTCCCTTGCCCGATAAATTTGTGATGGTACCTTCACCAAAACGCTGGTGCTTCACCCGCATCTTTAAGGCAAGCTGGCTCAAATTCAATATCGAATACTCGCCATCATCAACTTGGGAAACATGTGGCTTCGGCAATTGACTGTTTGCTGATTCTGCATTTGGGTGGTTAAAAGGCTTTGCAAACTTTGCACCACTTGAAGAGAATTTATTTGGTATTTTAACCAGCTCATCAACGCGCTGCAAATATTGATCCTCTATTTCGGATATAAATCTGCTGGACTCGCAAAAATTGAGTTGACCATACCGAAAACGCGATTCTGACCAAGTAAGAGCTGCCTGCTTCATGGCTCTTGTGATAGCAACATAAAACAAACGCCTCTCTTCTTCCAATTCGGCTCTGCTTCCCAATGCCATAGAAGATGGAAACAAATTTTCTTCCATGCCTGCCACAAACACAAAGAGGAATTCGAGTCCCTTTGCGCTGTGTATGGTCATTAGTGTTACATAAGGGTTTTTCTCTAATTCTTCCTTTTTAATATCAGCATCCGTAAGCAACGAAATGTCTTCCATAAACTGATCTAATGTAAGAAATTCCCGCTCGGTAGTCTCAACTCCCACACTTAGAACAAAGCTTTGCAAACCCACAAGCAATTCTTCTACACTCTCCCTTCGTTGAAGCCCTTCTGGTGTACCATCTTCAAATAAAACCTTTCTAATGCCGGATTGCATAACAATTCGTTCCCCCAAATCAAATGCATTGTATTTGAATAGTAAAGCACTAAACCCCTTTATCATGGTTGTGAACTCCTCGATGCGTCGTAGGGTACCATGATTAAGACCCAATCCCAATTGTGGGGCGCGAAGGGCTGCATCCCAGAGCGAAATATTCATTTCGGTTGCCACAGCCTCCAATTTAGAAATGGTAGTATCGCCAATCCCACGGGTAGGAAAATTTATGATTCGCCTAAAGGAATCTTCATCCTGATGATTTATAACCAACCGAAAGTATGCCAATACATCCTTCACTTCCTTGCGCTGGTAAAAAGAAATTCCTCCAAAAATCCTGTAAGCAATCCCCATACGCCGCAATGCCTCTTCCAAAGCCCTGCTTTGGGCATTGGTACGGTACAAAATTGCAAAGTTGCTATAGGGTATATCCATTTCGCTACTCAACTTTTGAATGCGCTTGGATATCCATGCAGCTTCATCTACTTCACTTTTAGCTTTATAAACCAATATTTTATCTCCTACGGCATTTTCAGTCCAAACCTTTTTAAAAATTTGATCTTTATTATTAACAATAATGTTGTTTGCGGCATCTACAATGGTTTGCGACGACCTATAGTTTTGCTCAAGTTTGAAAACTTTACAATCAGGATAATCCTGTTTGAAATTCAAAATATTGGCAATATTAGCACCTCTGAATGAGTATATACTTTGCGCATCATCGCCAACTACACAAATATTCTCATTATTAGCGGCAAGCCTTTTTACAATTAGGTATTGGGAATAATTTGTGTCCTGGTACTCATCTACAAGAATATGTGTAAATTTATTTTGATACCTGTAGAGGGTCTCGGGAAAATCGCGAAGGAGTAAATTTGTATTGAACAATAGGTCGTCAAAATCCATTGCCAAAGCTTTTTGCAACCTTTGTTGATACAAATTATACAATAATCCCAATTTCGGTTTTCGAGCTTGGTAGTCAGCATTTTGAATTTCAAAATCATCGTTGTAGTCCCCTGGTCCTATGAGATTATTTTTAGCATTGGAAATGCGTGCAAGCACTGAACCAGCAGAATATACCTTGTCGTCAAGATTTTGTTCCTTAACAATGGCTTTAATCAATCTCTTGCTATCGTCGGTATCGTAAATGGTAAAATTTCGATGAAAACCCAATTTCTCAGCCTCCACTCGCAGTATCCTTGCAAAAATACTATGAAAGGTACCCATCCAAAGGTTGCGAGCCTTTTCAATACCCACAAGTTGGGCTATTCGTTCCTTCATCTCTCGGGCAGCCTTGTTAGTAAAAGTCAGGGCAAGAATATTGAAAGGACTAATACCTTGGCTCAACAACCATGCTATGCGGTAAGTAAGAACACGAGTTTTGCCACTACCAGCACCGGCTATAACCATAACAGGTCCCTCAGTAGTTTTAACAGCTTCTTGTTGTGGGCGATTTAATTCGAGTAGGTAATCTTTCATGTACCTTTTTGCAATTTTTTTAAAGGAAGCAAAGGTAAGAAATGAGAGAAATTTAGCAGTGAAAGCAGACCCAAAGATATTAACAGCTGTAATTTCTTAAGAAATTCTAATGCACTTTTAGCTGCACTAAATGCAGAGCTATTAGGAAAAAAACTGACAAATTTGTTTCAAAAAAAGTATAGAGTATTGAAACCATTAGGTTTAGAAATGCACAATTCTGCTCATGGCGAAATTCAACCCGCTGAGCTGCTATACCCAAAATTCCGCAAAACATACATGCATAAAAACGCAAAACCCCAAGCTATTCAGCTCGGGGTTTTTCTATAAAAAGTGGCGACGACATACTCTCCCAGGTTTTACCCAAGTACCATCTGCGCTG
>DMJL01000083.1:2695-8816 GCA_003451785.1 Bacteroidales bacterium | reverse complement strand
CACGCGAAAAAAAGAAATAGCCTGTTTATCCAAAAAATATAGTCGAAAGGTTTCTTTGTTCAAAATATAAAAACCGGATACTGCACCAGAACTATGATTTCTGAAGATTAAGTAATTTTCCAAATCAAAAGACATTCCGAAATTTTTTTGTTCTGCATATAGGTTGCTTGGTTTCACAGTTAATCGGTGCCATTCGTTCATTTCAAGGTCAACAAAAAAACCATTAGGTTCGCTTTCAAGTAGAGATTCACTTTCATTCAAATATGTCCCAAATAAGCTGATAATGGTATTTTCTTTTTGTCCGACTATGGATGAAGAGTAGTTTTGGGGTAGGTTTTTAACAGGCACAATATTCCACCTTCTATCCCGTGCACTCCAAGTAATTAACTCATTGTGTCTTTTATAGAACCCATAGCCCCCAAGTGAAAAAATTTGTTTGTCTGCTACAAAGAATTTGTTTAAGCAATTATAACCAAAAACCTGACCTGGAAACAAGTTTACCCACGCGGTGTCCTTCCACTCAAAGACATCAAAGAAATACTCGCGAAAAGCATAGAATGTACCATTAAATGGCAGAATTGTAACAAGATTATTGTTGTTCCTATTGTCGGTTGGTACATTTGCTATCATCTGATGGGTAAGTCCCTTGGGCAGAAATGAAAAATCTGAAATCTCATGAAGTCGTTCGGGGTAAAACTCGAGTCTAAATTTAACCTGTCCGTTGGCTATTTCAGATAAAACAACCAAAATAATGACTACAAAAAACTTGAAGAAAAAATTATACAATTTTGGGAATAGACTCATAACAATCGAATTTTTACAATAAAACTTACGATAGCAATAAATAGCGTCAAAAAACGAGAAATGGTAATTTACCTACAGTTATTTATGTGTCGTAATGAAAGAAAAATTTAGCTTCTTTTAAGGCAAATATACTTGGTATTAAATACCATCAACGCATCAAACCGTTAAAAGTACTTTATAATTTTAAAATCTCTAGGGCTTTGTTTTGATACATTTTAAGTGAAATTTCAATATCATTTTAGTAGAGGTTCAGTAAAGGATGATTGGCTAAATAGGCAATTTTGTCAAAATATCCAATCCTTCCCTGCGGTCAGGATGACAAATTAGGAACACACGGTTTTGCGGAATTTGCAATTCCGTCAGAATGATTTTCTATACCACCCCTACAGGGTTTGTGATGTTGTTGGTGGCGTTTTTTCTATGAATATCCCACCCCTACGGGGTTTGCGGGGATGTTTGAATCTAATTACCCACGGTTGAAACCGTGGGCTAAAATCGAATGGGGCGGAATTTCAAATTCCGCCCAGTGAGGTTGAATAATCATTTTGTAACCCCGACCTCAAGGTCGGGGAAGTATTGAACAATGACAAACGGGCTTTAGCCCTGACAAAATGGATAGATTTGCAAATTCCGCGCAACTACGGTTGAATAAATCTTTAAGTTTTTCTGATGTTGCATTTTCTTATTCTTAGAGTAATTTTGCGCTCTATTGCCAAATTTCAGTGTGGTTCGCTTAAATAAAGTATGCATTTAGTAGCTGCATTTTTTAGAAGTCATTGTAAATGGCAATTTTATAAACTACTCTTATATAAAACTTTTGTTGTAAAAGCAGAACCCTATTCGAAAAACTTTTAGTTTATTCTGTGCTTATAATTTTAAACATCTGATTACTGTGAATCTACACCTTAGAAAAAACGCCATTTTGATTTTCAAAGGATTTTTGATTGGCTCATCCATGAGCGTACCCGGTGTAAGTGGGGGCACCATGGCCATCCTGCTTGGAATTTATGACAAACTCATCGGTGCCATAAGCAATTTCCATAAAAACATAAAGGCAAATGCCCTTTATCTTGGAAAGTTTACGGCTGCCGTAGGTTTGGGTATTGGTTCGTTGGCATTTGTGTTGAAATGGCTTTTAGAAACTTTCACCATACCTGTATCGGCTTTTTTTGTGGGAGCAGTATTTGGTGGAATTCCAGCATTGTATCAAAAGACAAAAATTAAACCCTTCAGTATAGTCTCCGTTTTATACTTTTTGCTGGGCTTTGGAGTAGTGCTTGCTACGAGTTATTTGCCTGCCGGTAATATGGATTTAGGAGGTGGAATTGGAATTTACAATATTTTCATGATTTTTGTAACCGGCTTGGTAATAGCCATTGCGCTCATTTTGCCCGGTATAAGCACTTCTCACATGTTGCTAGTGCTGGGCATGTACGATGACCTTCTTGGGGCTATCACCAACTTCAACATCACCTTTCTTGCTGTTATTTCCATATCTACTGCAGTGGGTGTATTCCTCATTACCAAACCTATTGAGTGGACTTTACGCAAATTTCCGCATCAAACCTACTATGCCATTATAGGGTTTGTTGTAGGCTCCATTTCTGCCATTATCCGTGGCTTGGTGCTGCCGGCTATACCTGAAGTAATTTCTTTGGGATGGTGGGCTATGATGGCTCCTATTGCGATTGTAACTTTTGCAATGGGATATTGGGCTATCCTTAGTCTTTCCAAATTTTCCAATGAGTAAACATATTCTGTAAAAGAACTGTTTGAGCATGGTCTAATGCAGAAAGCAGAAACTCTTAATGAGTAATCTAAGAAAAGGTTATAATTTTAGTGCTAATTTTAATAAGAAGGTAGTGGCGAATGGGCACTTACCTAACGCCCAACAAGCCTGTTTCGATGCGAAGATTAAGGTTTATGGTAACTTCGTCGTTTACCCGCACTAACCCAAATGCCGGTGTGGGTGGGTCAACACCGAAATCAGACATACGCATCTTTTTTGCTGTATTTACAGCTATGTTGTTCACATCTTGCGACTGATAATTGACCACCATGGTAGATTGCCTTGATTGGCCGTTCATGGTAATTTCTACTACAACGCGAGCGGTACCATTTCCTGTGGTGGCGTTGTGCCTTATGGATTCCGCTCTCAAAATTCTAATATATATGTAAGGGGAATCATCGCCTCCCATTGCTATTTGAAAGTTACGGTTCATAATGCGATTTCCACAATCGAATGAAGCTACATTCAAATGTAAATCGGCATCGTGAAAACGCAAAACCCTATTTCTATCACCTATATCTTCCAAAAGGAATGAGCCGGAGGGCGATTCTTTGGTAGTTTTACAAACAAATTGACTGACATTGGATGAACCGGAAATGGAGATTTGACTTCCCGACCTAACGGAATAACCAAATACTTGTCTGTTACCGGCATGCGTTGCAAAGGGTATTGTAAGCATTACAAACAAAATAATCCATTTCATAGTTCAAAAATTTACATAAATAAAAAAAAGTGGTGGGCCTATAATACTATAAGCCCACCATCTCAGTAATTTTATTAGAAAGCAAGAGCAGCTTCTAACATGAAGCCACTGAACTCCATACCATGACGAATGTCGGTATTTACGAAACCATCATGACTTTGTGTTACATACTCAAGTTTTACCAAAAGGTTGCGAGTTGGGAACCAACCAGCAGCAAATTGCATACGGTCAACAGAGATATCGGCATTGGCACCACCAATGTTTGCATCTACTACATTGTAGCGAGCAGCCACAAATGCGCTTTCGTTTGGCAAGAAGCGATAAATTACTTCACCAGCAAGTTGTGTTGCATTGCGGAATTCAGTTTCGGCATGCAATTTACCACGGCCAATTTCAATAGTACCCATAAATTCTAATCCTCTAAATTTCACGAAAGGATTGATCATGAAAGTGGTGATTTGGTTGGTAAAATCGGGATTGATTCTACCGCTTGTAAAACGGTTAGTTGCACCTGATCTGGTGATTGCACCACCGGCACGCATATCGCGGAAGAATACAGGCTCGCCAACAAACAAATAACGCGAACCAGCGCGGTCACCTGCATACAATGTGCTGCGGATAGCACTGCTGTTGTGATATACACTTGCGCTCAACCTCACACGGAGATCTTCGTTGAATTGATTGTCGTAGGCTACTTTACCTAAGATAGCTGGGTTTTTCTTAATTCCAGGATATTCTTGAACATCGCCCTGAATCAAACCACTTGTAAGACCTGCCATAATGGTGAAATCCTCGTTGGGGAAGAAATACAATTCTGCACCGATTTCGGTAGCAAAGGCATCCATAATAAGGTTTTCAGAAAATGGATTGAACATAGTATTACCGTTGTCGCTGCGACGGAAATGCTGATCACCATAGTTTACACCAAAATGGCCTATTCTTGCGCGGAAATGCTCAGCAAACCACTGTGGGTTACCAAAGAAAGGAAGTTTGTCAATCTGAATGTATCCACCTTTTACCCAAAAATTCTGGTGATGGCGAGAAGACATATAGTTTTCCAACTTCACAGAGATACCATCGGCAAGTTGCACATCGATATTTAAGTTTGCATTGGCAAGGTTGAAACCTGTTCCCAATGGAAACAACTCATTTAGATTTATTTGGTTAGCACCTAAAGTAGCCATTACTGGAACAGCTTGTGTGCTATGCTCAATAGCTTGGAACGACTGTGTAAAACTACCACCTAACCTAACTTGTAGGCCTTTGAATTTAACTGTATCAAGCTTAGTAGGCTCAAAAACATTGATGCCTCTTTGATCGGCTGGACGATCAAAATTAATAGCTGGCTGCCCTGCAATTGCTGGAACTGCCATAACCATGGCCAAAGCCACAACGAAAAAACTTTTAAATCGCATTTTCATAAAAGAATTTTAAATTGATTGATTAAATAAAAAAAACAGGAATTACCTTTTTAGCGTAACCGAAAAATTCACAGAAAAATCGTCGGAAGTTCTCAAAGCTCCCAACATAGCCCTTGGGGGTTGCACATTCCAAGTTGTCATCTTCATTTCCTCTACTCCACTTATTTGAATATCGCCATTAGCCAATATTCTGCCGTTGGCCGAAAGTTCTACTGGGCGCGAAACGCCGGCAATATTGAGAGTTCCCGCAGCCGCTACATTAAACTCAGCACCAGTTTGCGTAATGTTCTCAACCCTTGTTAATCGAAACACTATGCGCGGATGTTGCTGCGTTTTGAGCGATTCAAGGATTTTTTCTGTCATTATGTTGCCTTCAGAACCTCTGATAGCAGTGGCATCTACTTCCACACTCAAGCGGGTAATTGACTCTAACCTTCCGTTGTTTACAACAAAATCACCTGTAGCAGTAACACGAGGAACTTCGGCAGTCCATCGTTGTACATTTGAATTTCCATTGATGCGAATCTGATGACTCGCTGCGTTGTAGGTTACAGGGCTAACCGCTACTACTATCGTAGTAACCATTAAGAAAAACAAAAACAGTCCTTTTTTTCTAAGCATTTTATTGTTTTTTAGAAATTACTTAATTTCCACAAATCGACATTTACATACCCAATTGTCAATTTGACATCGAGGTATTAGCAAAAATGATACCATCCATACGGAAAATAAGAAAACAAAATGTAATCCGCTTATTATTAAATAAATATGCCGTAGAAATTTCTACGGCAAAACAAATCTAAATTCTTGAATCGACGAAATTTCGTCGTTATCGTCGAGTTTTCGTCAATTCGGCACTCCAATACCGAGTTTTTCTATTCTTGTTTTTAGGGTAGAGGCCGGTACGCTGAGAATTTGGGCTGCCTTGGCTTTGTTTCCGCCAGAGCGAAGCAATGCATCTTTAATTGCATTGGTTTCCACCTCCTTAAGTATTTCATCGAGGGGTTTAGTTTCAAAATAGAAACAAGTATGTAATTTTCCTGGAAAACGAACCTCCATGGGAAGTATGTTTTTATTAATTACTCCGTTTTGCGATAGTAAAATTAGCCTTTCCATAAGGTTTCGGAGTTCCCGCACATTGCCGGGGAAGGAATATTGTTTCATAATTTCCAAAACATCTTCTTCTATGGTAAATCCTTCGGCACCTGCAAATCGCAATGCAAAATGCTTGGCAAGGGCAACGATATCCTTGGGTCGTTCGCGAAGCGGTGGCAGTTGTATCGGAAAAACATTGAGTCTGTAATATAGGTCTTCTCTAAATTTTCCTTCGGCCACCATCTGCTTTAGGTCTTTCTTGGTGCTGGCTATTACTCTTACATCAATCTTTACGGTTTGTGTGCTTCC
>DMJL01000083.1:2452-2572 GCA_003451785.1 Bacteroidales bacterium | reverse complement strand
ATCCTTCGGCACCTGCAAATCGCGATGCAAAATGCTTGGCAAGCGCAACGATATCCTTTGGTCGTTCGCGAAGCGGAGGCAGTTGTATCGGAAAGACATTGAGTCTGTAGTAAAGGTCTT
>DMJL01000083.1:0-2378 GCA_003451785.1 Bacteroidales bacterium | reverse complement strand
ATCTTTACGGTTTGTGTGCTTCCTACTTTTTCAATCTCACTTTCTTCTAAAGCCCTGAGCAATTTCACTTGCAGCTCCAATGGTATATCGTCAATATCATCTAAGTAAAGTGTACCCTTGTCGGCCATCTCAAATCTACCGGTTTTGTTTGCATCTGCCCCAGTAAACGCCCCTTTGATATGCCCAAATAGTTCGCTTTCAAAAAGTTCTCTAGATAATATTGCACAACTTACTTTCACCAAAGGTTTGTGGCTGCGATTGCTATTGTAATGTATAATATTGGTCAACAACTCTTTACCTGTCCCAGTTTCGCCCGTAATGAGTACTGATGTGTTTTTATCTGCAATAATTTTGATGAGTTCGAAAACCTTTTGGGTTTCCGGGCCCGATCCAACGAAACTAGTCAAGTCAAATTTACGCTTCACATGGCTTCGCAATTGCACATTCTCTTCCTTCACGGCTTTTAGCTCCTTTATGCGTTCGAGGCTTAGGAGCAATTCTTCCAAGTTGAATGGTTTTGCAAGATAGTCGTATGCTCCAAGTTTCATGGCTTCTACGGCAGTGTTCACGGTAGCATAGGCCGTTATCAGCAGAAAGTAAATATTTGGATTTAAGGCTTTTGCTTTCGAAATAAATTGCAGACCATCCATACCGGGCATTTTGAGGTCTGACAAAATAATGTCAACATCTGAGCCATTCTCTCTAAGTTCCTGAAGGGCAGCTTCGCCCGATGCAAATTCTCTGACACTGTAGCCCTGTTCGCGCAATTCATCGGCTGTAGTTACACGAATAAGTCGCTCATCATCAATTACATAAATGCTCAACATTTCTTTTTGCAAAATTAATTTTCTTGGTTGTTCAATAGTAAAAAATCATTCATTAGTTTTAGGCAAAACGATTGTAATCTTAGTGCCTTCTTTATACACACTTTCCACTTTAATATCGCCACCATGATCCTTCACAATTTGATAAGTAACTGCAAGGCCCAAACCGGTTCCTTCACCAGTTTTTTTGGTAGTAAAAAACGGGTCGAATATTTTGTTCATAATTGTCGGCTGAATGCCCATCCCATTATCTGAGAAAACAAAATAGGCATTGGTGGCATCTTGCTGTACTCCTATATGAATTAGACCTTCGAAATCAGGTATCAAGGTTGTTTTCTCCATTATAGCATCTATGCTGTTTACCAACAAATTGAGAAATACTTGCTCCATCTGATTGGAATTCACAACAATATGATGAGGGCAATTTGCTGCAACAAACTCAATGTTCAACTTGGAGGTTCGTATGCGATACTTGGCAAGTTTCACAGATTTGGTAATGAGGGTACATGCACAGGTAGCCTCACGATATTTTGGGCTTACCCTGCTGAAAGTAAGCAGATCCTGAACTACTTGCTCCATTCTGGAGAGCGAATCTTGCATCATGGTAGTGTAGGCCTCAATTTGTTCTCTATTTTCTGGATTTTTGGCAATTCTGTTGATGCCAATTTTTAGTCCTGCTAAGGGATTATTTATCTCGTGGGCAACTCCGGCAGTGAGTGTGCCGATAGATGCCAATTTTTCGGCTTGCAGCAGCGATTGTTGCAATTGGTTCATGGTTTCGTGGGTTTGCTTCAATCGCTCCAACATGGATAGAATATTCTGGTAAAGTAGGTCAATTTCGTCGTTACTGTTAAAGATTCGACGAATCTTGAATGCAACATTTCTTGATGATGCTTCAATGGTTTTAATTCCTTCCTTAATGTTTTCTATATTTATTAGTTGTGAGTGGTTGCTTAGCACTTTCAGGGGTGTGGCAATAGTGTATGAAAAAAACAAAGCGGCAAGCAAACCACCCAAAAGAAAAAATCCAACCATAATCCATGCACGGTTTACTGTGCGATCCACGCTGCTTATAATTTCGTTCTCTATCATGCCTACCCGTACATTGGCTCCCTGAAGACCTACAATCGCTACCTTAAAATCCCTTATATTTAATTTTGAGTTGGTTAGGTCTCGAAAGGAAATACTACTCGAATCTGAATCTGTTTGATGCAAGTTCTGAATTCTATAAGGCACATCAAATGGAAAAGTATGTGCTATAATTTTGTCCGAAGTGTCAGAAACCAACACATACCGAATAGATGGGTCAATGTCCTTTATTTCATTTACCAATGAGTTTAAACCTGCCGAATCGTCGGAAAGAATGAAAAACAAGGCTTTCTCAGAAACAGTCCGTGCAATAAAAAACCCTCTCTTTTTAAATTCATACTCAAGCACATAAGTTACCGAATTTCTCAAAAACAGGGCATTAAAAATTCCAAAAATCAAAACCACAATACTTATGCCAGCGGCAAACTTAGTTATCAGGGGTATTCGAATGGATTTCATTAGTGG
>DMJL01000291.1:19171-20599 GCA_003451785.1 Bacteroidales bacterium | reverse complement strand
CCGGTTACTTGTATTACATGAATACCAAATTGGGTTTCGGCAGTAGTAAAGCTGTTGGTTGGTGCCTGAATTACTGCCTCCGAAAATTCGGGTACCATTTGATCTGCCATAAACCAGCCCAAGTCGCCCATATTTGCTTGTGCAGATGGGTCGTTTGAAAAAAGCATAGCAAGTTGGCTGAATGCACCCGGGTTTTGCCTTACAACGGTAAGAAGACTATCGGCCAATGTTCGAGCTGCATCAATGGTTCGTTCTCCTCCACCGGCTTGTGAACCAATATGCGATATCAGGATATGCCTTGCACTCATGCTGTCTGGTCTGAACTGCACATCGGCAACCTTAGCTACAGTTATTGCATTGTTTTCTTCAAAGGGTCCGTGCATAGTTCCAACCGGTGCGTTGAATAAAGCACCTTCTAAATCGGGGGTCATCCTACCTGCACTAAGAAAAGCAGGGTTGAATCTTTCGTCGGAATTGGCATTTATAAAGCCCGCAACATCGGTAGTAGTCGCAAACTCACCCATGAGGTCTCTTACCTCTTGCTCCAAAGCAAGGCGGTCTTCATTGCTGGCAACTATCGGAAATGAAACAAACCGTATGTTGGCGGTTGCTTCTTGTTCAAACCTGTTTTTGTTTTGATTGAAAAACCTTCGCAATTCACTATCAGAAATCGTGATTTGGTCATCGGCAATAGCATCATAGGGCTTGAAAAGGAATCGCCCAGATACAGTAGTATTTCTATCGTGAAATTCTCGCTCAAGCAATGCTGTAGGCATAAAATAACCCGACCTTACAAGGTTGTGGTATTTGGCTTCCATGCGGTCGCGCTTTATAAACCGTTCCACAGATAGCCATTGCTCCTGAGTGGCAGGGTCAATTTGATCCAAATTGGCCAAAAAATTCATTACCATCTGAGGGTCGAAACTGCCATCAGCTGGGTTTGTGAAGTTCCTCACTATTACCGGATGTGGTGTGGGTCCTTGTATAAAATGAAATAACTCTGCGCTGGAAACTTGTATGCCAAGGTTTTCCATTTCGTAGGTTAGCAAAATTTCCCGAGTCATGGAATTCCAAACTTGCTGTCTGATTTGAAAAGCGGTTGAAGGATCCACCTGGGCAGTTCCAGTCTGCATCTGCCATCCTTCAATCTGCTCGTTTACACCTTGTTCAAATTCTTGGATAGTAATCTTTTTGCCGGCTACCTCACCAATGTAAATCCTTTGAGTCCTTATTGGTCCGTGGGCGAAAAAATCTCCAATTACAAATGCTACCAGTGCAAGTCCTACCACCACAAGCAGCAATACAGAATAGCTCCTAATCTTAGTTAATACAGCCATAAAAACAATCCTTTTTTGTTATAAAGTTTGCAAAGGTATAACAGAAAATCAATTTTGCTTACTAATTTTTAATTCAGTGTGTTGATTCAAG
>DMJL01000291.1:0-18813 GCA_003451785.1 Bacteroidales bacterium | reverse complement strand
ATGGTGATAACACACCCTTATGGGGTTTCGGCATCACCGGTTTGAACTTTGAAAGTACCTCTTGGTCTTTTTATTGTCCACTGCGTGAATCTTTCGTCGGACTCAAAGCCTTCTCCGTGCAAGATCTCATCTTGCGAGGTAATCTGAACAAACTTTTCGGTGTATATAATTCCTCTTGTTTGATCCCAAAAAAGTTGCTCGGTATTAAGGGTTTCTCCTCTTTCGTTTACAACAACTACATTGTTGCGTGCTTCAAATAGGTCGCGATCCAAAAAGTTTTTTGCCAGATCCGCCTCCAGCGTTGCACTCACATTCATTAGTGAATCATAAAAAACAACCGAAATTCCTTGAGGCATTTCCACGAAGTTCTCAGGAGTATTAAAGCGATTCATTTCAGGAGCATTCAGAATCATGCGCACCTGAGCTTGTGTGCTGTAAACCACTCTTATGTTTTGTCCTCTCTCTACAGGCACATTTTCTTCTTGCGCAAACGATCTGATAGTTTCCATTTCGTTTCGGCACGAAAAAAACAATACAGAAAATGCGCTTATTGCTAATAAGGGGGCAAGTTTTCTGAATATTTTGTTTCTAAAAGCTTTCACTTTTACAGCATTCTGATTATTTGATAAAAAAACATTGCCAGTCTTGATGAATGGCAATGTTTTTCTTAATGCGCAAAACGATATTTGATATTAAAAGCCCTATGGGCGTGCCCTTGCTGTTGTGTTTTCGTTTATCCAACATCCTGCTCTTACAGGTCGGCCACCATCTAAGCCATGGAAAAAGAGTGTTTCGTTGTTGGGGAAGAACTGTGAATATGCAGCTATTAGTTGATTAGCAATTGCAACAACTTCTGGGTCTGCATCTACGGTTCTAGCGCGAATAAAGCGGTCAACGGCGGCCCAATAAACTGCAGCTATTGAAATTTCGTCTGTTCCACAGGTTCTGGCACTCTGGGCATACAATTGTCCAATCAGAAGATGGGGTCTTCCATTGTTTGGGTTTGCCTCAAGAGCAGCTAAGGCTGCAGTGCGAGCCTGAGGAAATCTATTGAGATGACGGAAGAATATATCTGCTATGAGCATATTGGTTTGAAACAAGTCCACTCCATTGCCTGGCTGGCTACGGGTAAGAGTTACTGCTTGCTCAAAAAACTCTAAAGCGCGAACATGATTGGCCTGATTGCTATACAGCCTACCCATAAGAAATGCCGATTGTGCAGTAGGGGTTATTTGATGCAGGTTTTTGGTTGCTAAATAAAATAATTGAGAATCTGAGCAACCTGCACGATCCAATAATCTTGTTACACGCAAAAGCAAATCGGCATCGCGGGGATTAGCTTCTACACGGGGAGTGTATATTCTAACTAAGTTTTCGCAAGTAGCGAAGGGGTCAAACATGGATTGCACCTGTTCTTTGGTAGCAGCAAATGCGGCAGAGTCGGCGTGATTGGCATTCAAGTTGTGCTGTACAATTTCGGTTGCACGATCGTACTTATCCACAAGTTTGGCAGGGTCGATGATACCGGATTCTACTAAAATCTTTGCGGCGAAAAAGTTTAGCCTCAATACTTCCGGATTCACTGCATTGCCCAACAATTCGATGGATCTTTCTGATAACTCATAATGCTCCCTAGTTGCGTTGGGTCTATATACTTTCATATGCAATACTTGCCTGCCAAGATGAACACCTTCTCTTCCAAAATACCTAATGCGTTGCTGATAAACCATCATCAGGGTATCAATAAGGGCTTCTCTCCTTGTAGCATTGGTTTCTCTATCAATCATAAATCGCACCAAGACAGACCCTTGGATATACAAATTTTCTGTTGCCAAAGGGCAGTTTAAGAACATCCATCTCCAAGGGTCAATTGCCAATTCGAAGTTGCGATGGCGAAAGTGATCGCTGTATATGTTCCAGTTTTGAATACATTGAATGCTATCTGTACCAAATCGAGGCTGATTGGCAATTGGGCGATTTGCAGCAGGAGTAGCAGCCTGACCAAATGCATCAGCATCTGATTGTTCTAAAGCTTCTATGTTGAGAGCATGGGTATTAGTACGAGCAAAGCACCCTGTTGCTCCTATGAGCAGTACTAAAATTAATTGAAGAAAAACATACTTTTTCATTTGATGCGCCAATTAGTATTGTTGGTTAAAAAAATCTTGTTCTGATGAACCACCGTTCGTAAATATTTACTCCCAGATTTATACGGAATAGGTTTTCCTTTATTAAATTGTTTTCAGTGCTGCCTCTTTGCCCAAATTCAAATCCTAAGTTTATTCCATTGTTTGTTCGTCGTATTGGCATGTAAACTCCAAAACTTATGCCAAATTCATTCTGTGGTTGATTGTTGATATTCAAATAGTTTTGGGCAAAACGCAAACCTGCTTTGTACTCGAGTCTAGTGAAAAAACCACCAAAAGTTCTCGGAGAAGGCCTATAGCGAACCCCAAACGCATATTGGAAAGTGTTATTTAGATTTTCATTCTGATTGTTGATAGAGAAATTTGCCCAATTTTGGGTTTGAAAATCGAAGCCGGCCATCCAATGTTCGTTTATTCTACCTGTAATACCTGCTCCAAAATACATGGGCAAGATCATGCTTCCGGCATCTGCCAAAATATGCAAGGTAGTGTCGAACACTGTAACACCAGGCAATCTTCTTCTAATGGTTTCTGTTCGTTCAGAGCCAACAGAAGTTTCCATACCGTAAATCACCCCAAGGGTTATATATCGGTTTTCTGAGAATACAAACTCGTATTGGGCGCCGAATCCCAGATGCCAGCCCCTTACTCTATGTCCCTTTATTTGGTTGGTAAGAAAGAACCCTGTGGAGTCTGAAGATACCGAAGCACTGCGGCTAAGGTCTCCAAAGAGATAAGAAGCATTCACACCTAAAGATAGACCCTGGAGCGGAACTACTGATGTGCCAAAAAACAATTGATTAATTCCTCCGCTTCCTTCATAAGTAAAGTTTATCTGACCGAAAGTAGCATCGAATATCTGATTGTTTACCTTATAGCCCATTGCACTAAAGGGCTTAACTCCTGCGCCTATTGCCAACCACCTGGTTACAGGAAAGGAGAGTGAGAGCGTAGATAGGGATGTGTAATTGCCTAATTGGCTTTGTGTGGCTGTTTGCGCATGATAAAAATGCGAGAATCCGGTTGCCTCAAACACAAACGAAGTGCTATCTACCGCCGAATAAGATGCCGGATTGACACTATTTACAGAATTGTTGCTACGATAACCGATTCCTATGCCCCCCATTCCAAGATTGCGGAAATTTTGGTTGAATAAAAGTTCGCCAACGCCAAATCGCGAATATGGGGATGAAATCCTTGTTTGGGCAATGGTGGGATGATGCAGCAACATATTTGCAATAAAAAACATCAGAGTCCCAATGTAACGCAAGGTTGTAAATCGCATTATTGTTTTATAAAAATTTAAGGTCAGGTAAATCCTGTTTTTTCAGTTTGCAAATATCCTAATTTTTGGGCTTGTGCCAATAGCAAAAAAAAAATATTAACCTTTATTAAGATTCACAAAATCAGCACTATATCTGCTTAATGGAAATAAGGGCAGTATTTTTTTGCGCAAAATTAATGCCATACTGCACTTTCGACCACCTGATTTTGAAATTAGTATGATATTGCGAAAAGAAATTTGTTCAATGATTCAAAAAAAAAATTTCCATGTTAAATAAATGTTATTACTTTTGCACCATCAATTTCAGAATTGAATTGGTACCATAGCTCAGTAGGTAGAGCAACGGACTGAAAATCCGTGTGTCCTTGGTTCGATTCCGAGTGGTACCACAACAAAGCCTGTAACTCCTTGAAGTTCAGGCTTTTATTTTTTGGTACGGACAAATTAACGGACAAATAAAAAATTTTCATTTCTTTTTTACTCCGATTTTTTGCTGCTGAAAATTCTTAGAAAAATCTTAATTTTGTTTAGTTCGTGAAGTTATTGCCCCGGTGGTGCTGGTCGCCCCGGGGTTTTTTGTAGCTGCATTTTTGCTTGGTTCACCTTGTTGACTAAGTAAATTTTGATTTGTTTGCAGCCATTGGCATAATGCCGAAATAATTGCATACTCAAATAAGGACTACTAATGATAATTTCGTGTATTATGCTTTGGTATTGGCTGTATTTGGCATTGTGGTTATTTAAGTTATTCGCTCGATACGCTCCCGGCTCGATTGTAGTTTTGTGAAAAATGGAGCTGGTAAAACGATACTCTTTTTTCGCAATAGGTATGTTTGCGGAGTGAAAGTTTTATAGAAAATTGCATTTGTGCATTTTTCTATATTTATTTCGCCGGAGTGAATGTTTTGCCGAAAATTCCATTTGTGGATTTTTCGGCATTATTTCGCCGGAGTGAATGTTTTGGCTCTTAGCTTTGGTTTTCGCTTTCTTGTGTGTTTTCGCTCCTTCGAGGCACAATGTTTATAACAATGCCTTCGCTTTCTTGCATTGCAGCCTGTTTTGGTTTGCCTTCAATCCGGTCGAATATTTCAGAAATTGCCCGAATGTCGCCCTTCATGGCTTTTTCAATTAAGGCTTTGGCAATTATGTATTGTACTTCTTGCTCAATGGGTATGCCTTCAACTTCTGTTACAACTTCCAATTGCATAAACTCCTTTAGTACACTCGATAAAGTTCGTTTGCCTTTGGCTCTGCCTTTAGGATTGCCCGAAATGCCGGGTTTAAATCTTGTATCCTTGCCGTTTTCTGGTTTTTTGTTGTAGCTCATAACTCGAAGTTTGTTTCAAAGTTAGTAAAATACCTGCTAAATGCCTGTAAAGCCTTTGGGTGGCTTTTTGTTGTTTTGCGGTATAATGTGCCACTAAGCGTTTAAAAGGCTCCCAGAAGCCTTAAAAATGGCTTATTAGGCAAATATTGTAAAGTAGCGGAGTGAAAGTTTTATCCAAAATTGCATTTGTGCGTTTTTGGATATTTTCTATTATTCGTACAATACTTGGTTGCGGCACTCCCATAATCTCCGCAATACCTTGCTGTGTGTGCCATGCCTTAAGTATTGTACGGCTCCGGAGTGAAAGTTTTACAAAAAATTCCATTTGTGGATTTATTTGTATTGTAAATATATTGTAAAGCTCCGGAGTGAAAGTTTTATTCAAAATTCCATTTGTGGATTTTTGGATATTTTCTATTATTCGTACAATACTTGGTTGCGGCACTCCTATAATTTCCGCAATGCCTTGTTGTGTGCTGTGTGTTTATGGTATCAAGTTTTTAAAGCGTTGCGCATATCATATTGCTTTTTTTGAATTTTCAAAAAAAAGCCTTAGCCGATAGATAATCTTAGTAAAAAACATTATTAAAAAACCTTATTAGAAAACATTTATATAGGTGCTGTATAATTGCGAAACAATTGCAAAACAGTTGCACACAACTTGCAAAAAGCCTTATTATAGGTGCTAAAATTTGCAAAAAGCCTTATTATAGGTGCTAAAATGGTGCTTAATGTTCAAGGTGTTCATTTTGGCTGTTCATTTGTTCAGGTATTTGTTTACCGAACCTAATGAAATGCCTAATTCGGCTGCTATTTGCCTTTGTGTGTTGCCTTCCCTATGTAGTCTTATGGCTTTTTGCTCTATGGTTTCGGTTTTTTGCTCTTCAAGGTGTTTTGCATATTTTTTGCGCCAATAGTTTTCTTGGTATTGTTTTACTTTTTCAGGATTGCGTTTGCGCCAATCTCTTTGGTGCTGCCTAGCTTTTTCCGGGTTGCGTTTTTTCCATGATTTTACAAGCTCCTTATTGCAAGCCCGCTTAAATTTCATAAAGTCATTTTCGTTAAAAGTTTCCATTGTTTTTGAAGTTTTAATTTCTGTTTAATGTTTGAAGTACTCTGTTTACAGTTTCCCGTTCACGGTCTTTGTGTGCTTTCCAAATTTTAGCTTTGCGGCGTTTTTCGGCATTGAGTATCAATGCATCGAGTTGCATTGTGAATGAAGCATAAAAGCCCCGTGTATGTCGGGCATAAAGTTTCAAGCCCCAATTAAGTACAAGCTCTTTTTTTACTTTGTCCAAGTGGTACCGGCTTGCATACATTTGAAGCTCGTGCGCAACTTCTGAAATGTCATCGTAGGCGGTTGTTCTGCCTGCCATTCGTGCAAGCAAATAAAGGTTCGTTACCTTGCAATATGGTTTGCTGCCTAAAATGCTTTTTAGTGCTAAGTATGCAAGCAGGCAAACATTCTCAAACTCTGTTTTCGGGTTGTCATGAAAATCAAAAAGCATTGCAGTTTTTATGCCGGCTATTGGGCTGCGCTGTGGTTCGCTCCTTATTGAATTTTCAGCCCTGTGAATATAGTTTTCCGCCCTGCTTCCAATGGTTATTCTGAAAAACTTAGCCACTTCTTTGAGGTTGTAAGCTATGGTTCTTTTTGGTTTTTCTTTGCGAATTTCCTTGAATTTTTGGTAAATGGCATAGTCCGCTATTTTTTGCAGTACCTCCTTGGGGTCATTCAAGTACCCGTTTAACAACTGAATTGGAAAATTAAAATACCTTTTAGACTGGTCTATTTCCATGGTTGCCCCTCCGTAAAATTTGCGTTGTACCATTCAAAAAACAAATCGAAGTTCCGTGCAATGTAGTAAACTCCGCCAGCGGCTTCAATAGCTTTTTGGTAGTCTTTTTGTGCTTGGCTTTGCCGGTCGCTGCCTGTTTTCACTTCAATTTTTACTGCTTTGCCTGCTATGGTTGCCGAAATGTCAGCACTCCCGGCGGTGCTTGTGCCGGGTACCCATTGCGCCCGCCCCAAGGTTTGCACTCTACCTGCTACATCGGTAAAAGTTTTGCTATTATCAATTATTCGCCCGGTGGTGTTTATTCGCTCTGCCTGCCAGCCGTGTAGGCTTATGAAGTCAATTATTGCTCTTGTAAGTCCGTTTGCGGTCTTGTCAGTGTATTTGTGCCTTGGCAGGTATGCAACTGGGTATGATGGGCAGCGGGCTTGTATTGCGGTAATTTCTGCCTTGTGCTTCCAGTCTTCAAGCAACTTAATAGCAGGTGTTTTTTTATGTGGCTTCATGGCTTGTATTTGTTTCGGGTTCATATAAGCCATGTGCAATACATAATTTGCAAAGTAAATCAGGCTCCGGTGCTACATTCCGCCCGCCTGGGCTTATAGCTCTTAATTGTATTATTCTATTGGCAGGGCAAACAATAGTTTCCGGCTTGGTCGGGTTCGTTTGGTCGTGAAGTGGTTCCATGTCTTAGCGTTTTAAGGTGGCTTTTAAAATTTCGTCTTCTTTAAAAAAGAATTTTTTGCCGCTTTGGTAGTAAGGTATTTTGCCGCTCTTTTTAAGTTTCCAAGCCGTTACAACTCCAATACCTAAGTAAGTAGCAAGCCCCTTGAGCCCATAAATTGTTTTACTGCCTTCGCTGGTCGTTTTGGGCGTGCTTTTGGTTTCCGCCAGTGCTTCAATTACGGCTGCTTTAATGTCTTCTTTGTTTAGTAGGCTAAAAAATTGTGCTTCCATTTCTGTAAAATTTAGTTAATGAAACAAAAATATACAGTCGAATAGCATCTGCATTTATGTAACTTATTTGAATAAGCAAATAAGCGGCAAGGCTGTAATTGAATGCTTTTTATTGAATGCAAAAAAAAAGCCCCGGAGTTGCCGGGGCGTTATTAGTCAATGGGTTTACCAAGTCTAAAGGTTTGCAAATAGGTTGAAGTAACTATCGTTTGGATAGTTTCTTTTACAAAACATAACCTTAGATATTTTGTAATTAAAAAAGATTGTCCAAGCCTTGTGTAACTCTTTTTGCTGGTAGCTTATTTGCTTATAATAGCCTTTGTTTTGGCAATAATAGGCTAATGCTACAAACTGCAAGCCTTTGCCGTCTGCAATTGGATTGTCAATGCCTTGCCATTGGTAGCCGTTTGCTGTTTGGGCAATGAAGTTTTTATCTTTTAGCCGTGCAATAATATCCTTTAGTTTTTCAGGTGCAAACATTTGTTCAAGTCCAATGCTTTCATTTGCCTGTTTAGCCGGCTTCTGGTGTTTGGGTTTGTCGTATTCATTCAAAATTGCATAGTACTTCAAAAATGCTTCACTAAAAGCCCAAACAATGCCTATTTCCTCCATTTCTAAAGTGTCTGTCCTTCCAAGCCGATAACGCTCTATTGTAGCTTTGTTTGGTAGTAAGAAATTGGCTATATAAGCAAGGTGGAGGCTTAGCCAATGTTTCGGGTCGGGAAACTTTGTAAAATTATCCCAGTCGCTAAAACGCTGTGAAGCTATTTTTTTGGCTTCAAAAATTAAATCCTTGTTTGGTACTGGTACGCTTTCGCCAAAAACTAACTTTATAAATTCAGGTGTTTGCACTTCTTTAAGCAGGTTAACGAATGCTTCAAAATTCATGTTTTTAACCAGTTCAAAAGCCTGTTCAAGTAGGTCTTGCCTATTAGTGTATGCGAGTTCTGAATTTGTTGGCAGAAGCCGTTTATAAGCCTTGTGAAATGTGTTTTCCATGGTAGAGTATTATTCGCTCAGGTTCATTTTTTCTATATCAGTAATCTTTCGCTCCTTTACAACTTCATAATAAGCTTTGAAACTTTTTTCGCTTTGGTGTCCCGTCCATGCTCTAATTACCTCCGCTCCGATACCCACGGCAAGCCCGTTTGTTACAAACGAACGGCGGGCGGTGTGTGTGGTAATTAGCTCCCATTTTTCAAAACTTTGTTCAATTCGCTGGTTGCCTTTGTAGTGTACCAATGTAATTTTTTCATTCAATCCGGCTAATTGTGCCAATTCTTTTAAAAATCGGTTGTAAACTTGGTTGTGTGGTATTGGCAAGGCTTTGCCGGTTGCGGTCTGGTGGCTTTTGTATTTGCCTAATAGCTGCCTTGCTGTTTCGTTTAGCTCAATTTGCACTGCTTCGCCTGTTTTAATAGTGTTTACCCCAATGGCTCCGCCTTTAATATCGCTTGCCTTTAAGTTTTGCAGGTCTGAAAACCTTAAGCCAGTCATACATTGAAAAATGAAAATATCCCGTGTACGCTGCAAATACTCTTTGCTTTCCGGTAATTCAGTTTTATAGATTTGGTTTATTTCATCAAGGCTCAAGAAAATTACTTTTTGTTGTGTTTGGCGCAAATTAACCTTTACCGGCTTGCTTCCATTTGTATAGCCCTTTTTTTCGCTCCAATTTATAAAAGCCTTAATGAATTTCAGGTAAACGCTAATAGTTGAATTTCTTAGGCTGTAATTTACCTGCCAGAATGCTATTAAAGAATTTATAAGCTCTTCATTAATTTCAGAAATATTTAGCCGGTATGCCTTGTTTTTCTTTTGCGCTCCGGCTTCAAATGCGAGTAATTGGGTTTTTATTGTCGTTACTTTTTTCAGTGTGCCCGGTGCCCATGTTTTAAGTTTGCTTTCAGATTTGACAAACTCATCTAATAAGGCAAAAAATCCGTCTTCATTGATTGTTCTGCCTGTTTCGTTATTCAAAAGCTGCCTTAATGCTTCAAGTGTAACAGTTCTGCCATTTAGCCGGCTTTGGGCAATTGCTTTCTTTATTTTGTCATGCAGCCTGTCTAAGAAGTCGTTAATTTCGCTTGCATCAATAGCGTTACGCTTTGCTCTTTGTTTTTCTGAATGCCATTTGGTTTTTTCAATTCGTACCCCAGTGTAATACGATAACCGGCGCCCGGGAGCTAAACTGTATTTCAAAAAAATAGCTCCGGTGGTGCTGCCTTTTTTGCTATCAAGGTAAAATTTAGGCTCCTTATAGGCAGTTCGTTTTTTTGTAAATTCTTCCATGTATTTCAGTTCGATATGATACGGACAAATTAACGGACAAATTTACAAAAAACAAATGAATGTAGATAAATTCAATTAATTATAAAGTGCAAAAAATCAATGCTTTAAAAAATATAATAAAGCTACTAAAACACTAATAAAACCGTAATTATGGTTCGAGTGGTACCACAAAGACGGTTGTAAATCAATGATTTGCAGCCGTCTTTTGTTTATATACTGACAAAAAAATCCGCAGCCTTTATTGGGCCACGGATTCTGATGAAAACGAAAAAACTCTGAACGCTGTTTCTTCGCGTTATGTTTTGAAGAAGGTCAATTCTTTTTACAATACCATATTAAACACTCAGGTGCAGCTATTTGCGGCTTTCGATGAGAATGTCCAGAATCTTGATTGCGGCATCCGAAATAACTGTTCCTGGCCCAAATATACCTACCACTCCTGCATCGTACAAAAATTGATAATCCTGTGGCGGAATAACCCCACCTACAATTACCATTATATCTTCTCTTCCTAAAGATTTTAATTCTTGTATAATTTGCGGTGCTAAAGTTTTGTGCCCTGCTGCCAAGCTCGACACGCCCACAATATGCACATCATTTTCTACGGCTTGCTTTGCGGCTTCCTTTGGGGTTTGAAACAAGGGACCTACATCCACATCAAAACCAATATCGGCATAGGCAGTTGCAACTACTTTGGCTCCCCTGTCGTGACCATCTTGTCCCATTTTGGCTACCATGATACGAGGTCTTCTGCCTTCTAAGGAAGCAAATTCATCGGCCATCTGTCGAGCTTTCAAAAAGCTTTGGTTGTTTTCTATTTCCATGGAATATACTCCTGATATTGAACGAATAGACGCTTGATAGCGCCCGAATACTTTTTCGCAGGCCATGCTAATTTCGCCCAATGAAGCACGCTTTCGGGCTGCATTTACAGCAAGTTCCAGCAAATTGCCTTCCCCCGATTCACAAGCCTTGGTAATGGATAATAGAGCTTCATCTACTTCGGCTTGATTGCGATTGGCGCGAAGTTGCTCCAACCTCTTTATTTGTGCTGCCCGCACAGCCGTATTATCTACATCCAAAATTTCTATAGGATCCTCTTTCTCGAGCCTAAATTTATTTACCCCAATAATAAAATCCTTGCCGGAGTCAATCCGTGCTTGTTTGCGTGCAGCGGCCTCTTCTATGCGCATTTTTGGAATGCCTGTCTCAATAGCCTTTGCCATCCCGCCCAAACTTTCGATTTCCTCTATGTGTGCCCAAGCCTTTTGTGCAATTTCGTGTGTGAGGGCTTCTACGAAATAGGAGCCAGCCCAGGGGTCAATAGCTTTGCAAACATTAGTCTCTTCTTGAATAAACAACTGGGTGTTGCGGGCAATGCGGGCACTGAAATCGGTGGGTAGAGCAATGGCCTCATCCAATGCATTGGTGTGCAGCGACTGGGTATGCCCCAAAACTGCTCCCATTGCCTCAATGGCAGTTCGGGCAACATTGTTGAATGGATCTTGCTCCGTGAGGCTCCAGCCCGATGTTTGTGAGTGCGTACGCAATGCTAACGATTTGGGGTTTTTGGGGTTGAACTGTTTCACAATTTTTGCCCAAAGCATTCTGGCAGCCCTCATTTTGGCTATCTCCATGAAATGGTTCATCCCTACTGCCCAAAAGAATGAGAGTCTGGGCGCAAAAGCATCAATGTCCATTCCCGAGTTAACTCCAGTTCTTAGATACTCCAGTCCATCCGCAAGGGTATATGCCAACTCAATATCGCAAGTAGCACCTGCCTCTTGCATGTGATACCCGCTAATAGAAATGGAGTTGAAGCGGGGCATGTTTTGCGAGGTGAACTTGAATATATCTGCAATAATCCGCATAGATGCTAAAGGTGGATAGATGTAGGTGTTGCGCACCATAAACTCTTTGAGGATATCGTTTTGGATGGTTCCACTAAGCTTTTCCATTGGCACTCCCTGCTCCTCGGCGGCTACAATATAAAAGGCCAGAATGGGCAAAACAGCACCGTTCATAGTCATGGAAACCGACATCACATCCAATGGAATCTGGTCGAAAAGGATTTTCATATCCAGAATGGAGTCAATGGCTACTCCGGCTTTTCCAACATCACCTTCTACCCTTATGTGGTCGGAGTCGTATCCTCTGTGGGTTGCAAGGTCGAAGGCTACTGAAAGTCCTTTTTGTCCTGCTGCAAGATTTCGGCGGTAAAAGGCATTGGATTCTTCGGCAGTGCTAAAACCTGCGTATTGCCTTATAGTCCAAGGCTTCATTACAAACATAGTGCTATATGGTCCACGCAAATAGGGTGCCAAGCCCGCTGCATAATGCAGGTGTTTCAGGTCTTTCTTGTCCCTTGGGCAATATACCGGTTTCACTGCAATCTGCTCAGAAGTGATCCATTCTGGTGTATTGTGGGTTGCTTGGCAATCGCAAGTAGCGGACATACTTTTTTGAAAAGTTGAATCGATGGGTATATTTTTAAAATCCGGTCTCATAGTCATTATTTTTTTAATAATTGCTAATTACACTATCCCGAGCATTTCGTTGAAACGCGAAAGTGCATCATAAAGGTTGGCTCTAAGGTGAATAAAAAACTGCACTCCATCTTTGGATAATTGCTCCACCATTTCCTTAGGATAACCGGCAAGAACAATAATGGTGTGGGGGGCAGATTTTTTTATAAGTTCAATAGCCTGGGCAACTTGGTTGTATTCTTCGTCGCTGCTGCAAAACACTACAATGGGTGCACCCGATTGCAAAGCTGCGGGGACTCCATCCAATGCGTTTGCAAATCCCTGATTGTTAATCATGGTATAACCGGCAACTCCGAAGAAATTGGTTGCAAAGTCTGCTCGTGCTTTGCGCATTGTGGGGTTTCCGTAGGCGAGCAAGAAAACTTCAGGAGCCTTGAACCCCTTTTTTTTGTGATTTTCAACCGATAGCCTGAGTGCCTCCAATTGTTGGGTAGCTCTTATGGGTTTTAAATTAGATAAAGTGGTGGTATCTGCTGTTGGCTGCAATTTTTCGAGCATAGCCTCATCCAGATTGGGATATTGATTTACACCAACAAAAACCTGTTTGCGCTGAGCCACATCGCTCATACGCCTTTGGGCGGCAATCTCCAAAGTTTGCTGGATAAATCCATTTTCTACGCATGAAACAAACCCACCTTTTTCTTCCATTGCGCCGAAGAGCGCCCAAGTTGCTTCGGCTATTTCGGTAGTGAGGTTCTCAATGTAGTATGAGCCACCCGGCACATCAGCAACTTTATGGAAATATGCCTCGTGCTTCAGGATATGTTGCAAGTTGCGGGCAATCCTTTCAGAAAACTCATCAGATTTTTTGAAAGAAGCATCAAAAGGAGACACGGTTATTCTGTTGGCACCGCCCAATGCTGCTGCCATTGCTTCGGTAGTGGTGCGCAGCATATTCACATAAGGATCGAAAATGGTTTTGTTGCCCAACGAGGTTAGGGCATGTATGTGCATGGTTGTCCTCTGCATTTGTTCGGGGTGGTATTGCTCCACAATCTTTGCCCATAGCAACCTGGCCGCACGCAAACGAGCTATTTCTAAAAAGTAATCAGAACCAATGCCAAAAGTGAAATTCATTTTAGTCGTAATCGCATCGGCAGATAAGCCCAATTGCGACAATCTATAGAGGTATTCGTGCCCTTGCGATAATACAAAGGCTAATTCTTGCACCAAGGTAGCTCCTGAATTGTTGTAGGGATACCCGTTTACCTCAATAACTCGGAATGAAGTAAGTTCTTTAGTTTTGTTGACGAGGTCTGCAGTGGATTGCATGCCGGCTTCAAAAGTAGAACACCATTTGTTGTATAGGGCGAAAAATCCTAAGGGGTCGAATTTCAACGAGCCTTTTATGCCATCTGGTGCAGCCAATTTCAACCATTGTATAAATTGCGAGGGGTTTTCCAATTGGTTAAAGTGCAGTGGAGTAGCACTTATATCTATACCTTTGAGCAGTGCTTGCAAATCTTCAAAGTTGCAAATGCTTGTTCCGCAAAATTCCAACCCTTCGGCACCTTTATTTAAAGCCATAATTGCTTTGCGGTTTGCTTCAATGGGGTCTTTCTCAGTTATAATTTGGCAAATCTCCCAATCGTTGCTTTCCCTGATGTTTCTTACAATTGTTTCTAGATCTGTACCTGATTTCAATTGCGGAAGGTTCTCCAAGTCTTCTTCCCTGTAGTAGGGCTTCAATTGGAGACCATCGGTGGTTTTCCAAATCAACCTTTGATAATCGGCACCTTTGAGGTCTTCTTTGATTTTATCTTCCCACTGCTGCGTGCTGATTGGAGGGAACTCATCAAAAAGACCTAATGTTGGCTTAGATTCCATTTCTATAGATTTTAATGAATTTCGTAAATAGTTATTGAAAAGTATTTTAACATAATTGCCGCAAAATTATAATTAAATGGCCTATTAAAGAACTTTTTCTATTATTCCCGCACGGCTAAAAGCTTAAAAACTGACACTTGCAAAAAGTGCCCTGCAATTGGTTTACTATTAGTAATTTCGCAGATTGAACCTAAGCAACAAGGCAGGTAGTCGAATTCTTCCAGAATGCACGGAATTAGCTACTTGCATTAATTTAATGGCGATGCTGGGTTGCGGTTAAAAGTAAGAAGTGAAGAATACAAAGGATTGAGCAAATTATGGAATACAACTTCAGGGAAGTAGAAAAAAAGTGGCAGGAGTATTGGAAAGAACAGAAAACCTACAAGACAGAAATAGACCACAACAAACCCAAGTACTATGTTTTAGACATGTTTCCTTACCCTTCGGGAGCGGGTCTTCATGTGGGGCATCCACTTGGCTACATTGCATCCGACATTTTTTCTAGGTATAAGTGCCACCAAGGATTCAATGTGCTTCATCCCATGGGTTACGACGCTTATGGGCTGCCGGCAGAACAATATGCCATACAAACAGGACAACATCCGGCGGTAACCACTGAGCGCAATATTGCGAGATACAGAGAGCAATTGGATAGGATAGGCTTTTCGTACGATTGGGATAGGGAGGTGCGCACTTGCGACCCTAAATATTATCATTGGACACAGTGGACATTCATCCAATTGTTTAACCACTATTACGACCAAAAGCATAGTGCCGCTCGCCCCATAGTTGAGCTTGTTCACGACTTTGAAACCACTGGCGGGTTTAATACGCATCCCTTTGGTGAACCTAAGCCAAACTTCACCGCAAGCGATTGGCAGCAAATGGATCAGGCTCAAAAGAATCAAATTCTGATGGGCTATCGCTTAGCATACCTTGCCGACACTTTTGTAAACTGGTGTCCGGCATTGGGAACGGTATTGGCCAACGATGAAGTAAAGGAAGGATTCTCCGTTAGGGGAGGGCACCCTGTGGAACGCAAAAAAATGCAACAATGGTTTTTGAGAATTACCGCCTATGCTCAACGACTGTTAGATGGATTGGAAACCTTGGATTGGAGCGATTCGCTAAAGGAGATACAGCGAAATTGGATAGGTCGTTCGGAGGGAGCTACCATATTTTTTCAGCTACCTGCTATTAACAATGCAATAGAAGTTTTTACAACACGCCCCGATACCATATTCGGTGCTACCTTCATGGTGTTGGCCCCCGAACATGAGTGGGTAAAAGATCTGACCACACCCCAATACCGCGATGCAGTGGAGGAGTATGTAGCGTTTGCATCTCGTAGGTCAGATAGGGAGCGCATGACCGAAGTTAAAGCCATCTCGGGTCAGTTCACGGGAGCCTTTGCCATTCATCCCTTTTCGGGAAAAAAGCTGCCTGTCTATATTTCAGAATATGTGTTGGCAGGATACGGTTCCGGGGCAATTATGGCTGTGCCGGCCCATGATAGCCGCGACTATGCATTTGCAAAACATTTTGGGCTGGAAATTATCGAGGTTGTTGCAGGAGGTAATATTTATGAAGCATCTTACGATGCCAAGGAAGGAATACTTGTAAACAGCGATTTCTTGAATGGGATGCAAGTGCAAGATGCTATTGCAGAGGCTGTTCGTCGGATAGAAGAAAAAGGCATTGGCACAGGGCGCATAAACTTTAGACTTAGAGATGCAATTTTTAGCCGACAACGCTACTGGGGCGAACCTTTCCCTGTGTATTATCGCGACGGGCATCCTGAGATGTTGCCCGAAGAAAGTCTGCCCTTACCTTTACCACAGATTGACAAGTATTTGCCAACCGAAACAGGAGAGCCGCCATTGGCCCGTGCAAAAAATTGGCATACACCCGAAGGATGGAACTACGAAGTGAACACCATGCCAGGATTTGCTGGCTCTAGCGCCTACTATCTAAGGTATATGGATCCACACAATACCCAACAACTTGTTTCAAAGGAAGCGGTAGAATATTGGCAAAGCGTTGACCTGTATGTGGGAGGTGCCGAACACGCAACTGGGCACCTTATTTATGCGCGCTTCTGGAATAAGTTTCTCTTCGATTTGGGTGTGGCTGCAACCCAAGAGCCTTTCAAAAAGCTCATAAACCAAGGAATGATACAGGGCAGATCGAATTTTGTGTATCGTATAAAAGGAACCAACACATTCGTATCCCACGGGCTTAGACAGCAGTTTGATGCAATACCATTGCATGTAGATGTGAATATTGTGCATCAAGACATTCTGGATCAGGAGGCTTTCAAAAAATGGAATCCAGAGTATAAAGATGCAGAATTTATCCTTGAGAATGGAAAATACCTATGCGGCTGGGAGATAGAAAAGATGTCGAAATCTTTTCATAATGTGCAAAATCCTGATGATTTGATAGAGCGTTATGGAGCCGACACACTCCGACTTTATGAGATGTTTCTGGGTCCAATTGAGCAGGCCAAACCTTGGGATACCAACGGAATTGAAGGAGTTTTTAGATTTATAAGAAAATTCTGGAGGTTGTATCACAACAAGAATAATCAATGGGATGTAAATGATACCGAGCCTTCACTTGCGGAATTAAAAATATTGCATAAGACCATAAAAAAGGTAAGCGACGACATTGAGCGGTTTTCATTCAATACCGCAGTTAGCTCGTTTATGATTTGTGTGAATGAGCTTGGTGAGTTGAATTGCAATAAAAGAGCTATACTTGAGCCACTTGCTGTTTTAATTTCGCCTTTTGCTCCCCATCTTGCCGAAGAACTTTGGTGGCAATTAGGACACAATCAGAGCATTACCAAAGCTAAGTATGTACAATGGGACGAAAATCTAATTACCGACGATACTGTGGTTTACCCTGTTTCGTTCAACGGGAAAACACGCTTTAAAGTGGAATTGCCGGCTGGGTACAGTGCAATCGAGGTTGAGCAGGCGGTGCTTGATGCACCCGAAGCTGTGAAATGGCTCGAGGGCAAGACTCCCAAAAAGGTTATAGTGGTGTTAGGAAAAATTGTGAATGTTGTAATATAATAGGTAGTGCCTATTTCAGTTTTTGGCATTTGTTGATTTTTGGAATGTTTTTTGAATAGCCAAGCAAAGAATGTAGAAGCTATTCTGCCAAAACTGCAACTGCAAAAACGCAAATTTCCCAATGAAAACAATGAAGTGTAATTTCCATATAGTTAAAAAGTTACTTAGGCTCCTTTGCCTTTCGGCAATTTTCGCGCCACTAATGTTGATGGGGCAAGCAATGCGCCATCAGCCCAACTCAGCTTTTGGGCCGGGCGAGAGGTTGTTTTTTCGTGCATACTACAGTAGTGCCCTTACGGGTAATGTGCTTGCCGGCGATGCAAGTTTGGAAATTCAGCCCACATTGGAAACCATTGGCAATCGCAACGCAATGCGCGTTGTAGGCACCATGCATTCCAGAGGCGTTTTTAGTTTGTTTTTTAGGGTAAACAACCGTTTCGAATCGCTCATAGATAATGCTGCTATTGCACCTTTGTTTTTTATGCGTCGATTGGAAGAAGGAAGGTATCGCAGAAACCAAGATGTGCGGTTTAACCATATTACCAGAACCGCAACAAGTAATACCGGTACGGTGAGTATCCCGTCTTATGTGCAAGATCTCATCTCGGTGTTTTATTTTTCGCGCACCCTTCCATTGCAAAATCCTAGCGTGGGCGACCAGTTTGTGGTAGATTTCTTTCTCGACGATAGCGTGTATGTTACCCGAATTGTTTTCGATGGTTATGAGCGGATAACCACTCGTTTGGGTACTTTCAATACTATGCGTTTCAAACCTATGGTGCTAACAGGTAAAGTGTTTTCGCAGCCATATCCTATGACCCTTTGGATATCCAACGATATGAATAGGATTCCGGTGAGGATACAAACAGGCCTTTCTGTTGGCTCCCTAAAGCTGGAACTATCGGAGTTTTCAGGGCTGCGAAACCCCATTACATCATTTGTAACATCGCCAAGGGCAAATAATAGGCAATGAAAACCATTGACGCCCACATTTAAACAACTTTAAGATATCCTAAAATCGGACAATAAATAGCAAAACGCAGGCAATCCCAATAGGGATTGTCTTTATAAAAACCCAAATCAAAATCAATGTTAACAGCAGAAATCAAAACAGAAAAAGGGACTATGAAAGTAGTTTTCTTTGAGCAGGACGCTCCCAATACAGTAAAAAACTTTGTGGATCTTTCTACAAAAGGCTTCTATGATGGGCTAACATTCCATAGAGTGATACCAAACTTTGTTATTCAGGGTGGTTGTCCGCAGGGTACGGGTGTAGGCGGTCCCGGCTACCGCATTAAGTGTGAGCTTACAGGCTCCAATCAATTCCACGATAGAGGAGTATTGTCAATGGCTCATGCCGGTCGCGACACGGGTGGTTCTCAGTTTTTCATTTGCCATAGCAGGCAAAATACAGCCCATCTCGATCGCAATCACACTTGTTTTGGAAAAGTAATAGAAGGATTGGATGTAATTG
Organism: Bacteroidales bacterium; assembly: GCA_003451785.1. Taxonomy (GTDB): domain Bacteria; phylum Bacteroidota; class Bacteroidia; order Bacteroidales; family UBA7960; genus UBA7960. Next base: position 82 of record DMJL01000291.1, on the reverse strand, counting down.
ACCAGATAAGGGCAGGGGATAAAATCGAAAAGATCACCATCTCCGAAACTCAGGAATAGAAGTTGCTTCCGTTTATGGGATG
>DMJL01000071.1 GCA_003451785.1 Bacteroidales bacterium | reverse complement strand
CCCGATGGCAGTCCTGTGGTGGGTGCATCGAGGCTTATGGCTGCTTGTGCTGTATGGGCAATGGTCGTGCGAACCCTGGCTCCGAATCCCTGATTAAACCAGTACTCGTAGCCTGCAATCCGGTTCTGGGCGTTTGCTCCTATGAACACCAAGCAGAAAAAGATGATTAGTAATTTTTTCATGGAGTAAGGCTTACCGTTCCTGGGCACTTACCGTAACCTGTATGTTCAGCCTGCCGTCGGGTGCAGTGTGTGGGGCAATATTGCGTAGGCTGATGTGGGGGTTCTGGGGTATGCCGCCGGGCTTAAAGGGGGACTGCCCTCCGAAAATACCCACCTGCGTGCCATCGTTGCCCACATGTGTCGCCGGGGTCCTAAGGTTGAAATCGCTGGCGTAGCTGAAGGTATGCCCCGTGTGAGAAACAAAGATGCTGGCCTGCGGCACGCCAAGGTAGTTGCCGCTGGCAGTGGGATTGGTGCCTAAGGCCGTGGCGGCATTTACAAAAATGTTGTTGAGAAAGGAGTTGTCCTCTCCCCCAATAAAATTGTGGGTAGTAATAACCACATTATTCGAAAAAACATTTAAAGACGCGTTGATAAATAAACTCCAGCCCCAATCTGTTGAAGTCGCCATGAAGATGCTATTTCGAAAATTATTCCACCGGCTATTCCAAACTCGATCTTGTATAATGGAGTTGTTAATGAGGAGATTACTTGCATTAGCAAAATCCGAATTGCCAATTATCACGCACTCCGCAAAGGTGTTGCCCACGCTTGGGGTGGCAAGGTTGCCGGGGTAATGGATACCGCCATCAATCCGGCTCCGCCTCACGGTGATATTGTTCACCGGGATATTATTGGCCACACGAAATCCGGCCCTAAAGTGTACACCTTCTAGCACCATGTTGTCGGCATTGTCGCCTAGGTTGAAATCGTTGGTTATGGTGGTTGGTCTGGTAGCCGCGGTGTGGGCGGGGTGATAGCCCGCGCCGAACACCACCAGGCGCTTGTCGAAGAGCGCAGGCGCGGCGAAATCCCCGCCCGACAGGTAGATGGTATCACCCGGAAGGGCTGCATTGTAGGCGTCAACAAATATGTTGCCACTGGTAAATAAAGTAACCCCGGCGGGGGAGTGGAGCGCGGCCACGCGCTGCGCGCTAACCGTAGTGACAATGGCCACCATAGCGATAAGGAAAATGAGTGTTGTTTTCATCTGAATATATGTTTTTAAAAGGTTAGATGAAATTCGCCATCAGGTTTTGATGCCTGTTTGCCTGAAAATCATTATAATGGCTCATTTCAGGGCATTTTTAAGCGTTGAAAATTTAAAGGAAAAGGTTGAGATGAATAGCAAAATGGGTTTACCTATCCTGGGCGCTTACAGTAACCTCTATGTTCAGCCTGCCGTCGGGTGCGGTTTGCGGGGCAATGTTACGCAGGCTGATGTGGGGGTTCTGTGGTATGCCGCCGGGCTTAAAGGGAAACAGCCCCCCGAAAATGCCCACCTGCCCGCCAACAGTGCCAGGAAACAGATCCGGAGTCACAAGGTTGAAATTGCTGTCGTAGCTGAAGGTATGCCCCGTGTGCGAAACGAATATATTGACCAGAGGAACATTTAAGTGGTTGCCGCTAAGCACGGGAGTTCCACCAAAATGAGGCGCGTAATGCACAAAGAGGTTGTTGGAAAGAATATTCCCCTGACCAAACCAAATTATATTATGATGCGTATTAATAAAAATGTTATTGGAAATCGCATTGTTATCAGTATACCGAAATACCCCATCGTGAGCCCAAGATACACCCAAAAAGACATTATTCATTATCGAATTGGAATGGGAGGATAGCACCCTGTTCTCGATTATGGAATTGGTAAAGCTGGAGTTAGTCACATTGGATAAATTTACATCACCGATAATCACGCACTCGGCAAACGCGTTGTTGGTACTCGGGGTGGCGCGGGTGCCTGGGAAATTAATTCCGCCATCAATCCGGCACCTTTTTATGGTAATGGAGCTCACGGGAACATTGTTTCCCGCATGGATTCCGGCCATGAACTGCACCCCCTGTATCATCAGGTTATCGGCATTGTCGCCCAGGTTAAAGGCACCTGTTAAAAGGGTGGGGTTGGTAACCGCTGTGGCAGAGGGGTGGTAGCCCGCGCCGAATATGAGCAGGCGCTTGTCCATCAGGGGCGGGTTGGCAAAGCTACCACCCGACAGGTAGATGGTATCTCCCGGCAAGGCGGCGGTGTAAGCATCAACAAAAGGGTTCACGCCCGAAAAGACGGTAACACCCGTAGCAGAGTGGAGCGCCACAACGCGCTGGGCATTGCAAACGGCGGCAAATGCCATCATTAGAACCAAAAGTAGAAGTTGCTTTTTCATGGTAAATGAGTTTAAAATAGGAATAAAATTATGATTGTTGTAAAAAACCACCAATTAGTCTAAACCCAAATACAAATTGCAATATTTTTGTAAATTTATAACTAATTGTAAAAATTTGCAAATTTATTTTATTAAAGAATGTTAAAATCATAAAAATTATATGATTAAAGTATTTTGCTGTATGTTTAGTCTGGGTTAATTGGGTTGTGTGATATTTGCTGCAAAATGTGTAATCTAGGGTGCATGGTTGTCTGTTTTGCAGTGAAGAAACGGAACTGAGCAGTTCGTGATCATTACATAGGTGGTGTTGGACTTACATTCATTGGTCAAAACCAGCCACAGTTCCCTTCGTAAAAGCGGGGTGCAAAAACTTAATTTGATGTTGTCAAAATATATGAAGCTAAGGAATTCGATAATTACAATGTTGTTACACTCCAACGGGAGTTCAGAGAAGCAGAATTGTTTTTACCAACTAAGGGCATAAGTCCAACTGTTGTAAGGTTAGCAGATATGGAAGATTACATTTGGCCATTGGTATGATAGAAGCAAAATCTGATTACGGTTTAGTTTGGATGAAAATAGAAGTGGCTTATTAGGAAGACTATAGCAGCTCATGCAGGATTTCATTTGGGCTAATAATGTTTTTTGAGATAGTCTTGTTTTTGTTTTGGGGTAAACGGTTCTGATAAACTGGAAGTTGAGTCATTGGAAATGCCAGCTTGAAGCAATAGGGCCTAATTTTATGAAGCAGATTTACAAGTCCATCAGCTTAAATAGGTTTTGGCCAATTTTGGTGTAAATTTGAGTAGCCCTTACCTGCGTTTCCTTCTATCCAAAAGATAATAAATCCACTTCTTTTTTCGCATATAGGTTTATAGGATAATTGAGTAACTTTGCAGATGGAATCCATATCCCGCAAAATATCTGAAGTCTGTATTGGCGATTTTCTTTCGTCAGGTACTTTTTCGTTGTTGAGTAGGCATACTTCAGTTGCTAATTATACCAATTCAAACAGCCAATTGGTGTTTGTTACAAAAGATCCAAATTTCATTGCACCCAATTCCATCTTTATTCCCTATAGCGATTTCGAGTTCCCTCAATCGGTTACTATCTGTGCCGACCGTATCATAGTTGGTATGATAAATATTTTGAGAAGTTCTGCTCAAATCTTTCATTCGCATTGCGCCTTCGCAGCAGCAAGTGCAAAAATGTTTGAGAAGAGGTTATTTAGATTTGTTGAAAGCAATTGGGATGCTTTTCCCCAGAATAGTTTGATGTACTCAGTGTTTTTGCCTAATGCTGCCATCATAAACAATTCGTTCCAAAGCGTTTGGATGGAAAAAGTACAATCTGCTACGCAATTGTTAAAGCAAGGCAAGGTTTTGGATGGAGTTAAATTATTGAAGGGCATGGGAGTAGGCAGTACTCCATCGGGCGATGATTTTATTGCCGGATTTCTTTATGGGCTTCACTTCAGACAACAGGTTTATGACGAAGCGAATACCTTGTTGATGGAGCAAGTTTTGGCTGAGGCCACAGGAAGCAATCTTATTTCCAATGCTATGCTGCTCAATGCTTGTAATGGGCGGTACTTTCTTTCGTTGATGAATTTCTTAGAAGCTTTGTACCATGACACCAACCTACAAGTTAGCTTTCAGGCTTTACTTGCTCATGGTGCTACTTCGGGAGTTGATATTTTGTCAGGATTTTTGTTTGCCATTAAACATAGAACACATTAAGATATGATTGTCAAAGGTTTTGTTAAGAAGGGTGCATACCACGATTCGGTTACCCTTATGTTGGTAACTAAGGAAGTAAATCAATCGTCGGGAGTCGAGAACTCGGGCGTTGTAATGGCTTCCGAAAACAATAAAGAATTGCTAAGAGATGCAGGCTTGTTTTTAAAAGAATTTGAAAGCCTTACAGAAACAGATTTAATCGTGAGTGTTTGTGCTAAAGATGAAGATGATGCTACCAAGGCTATTCAACTCGCCGAAGCCATTCTGAAAGGAGTTAAAAGTTCTGCTTTGCGTGAGAATGTCGGCTTCAAAAGTTTGTCGCAGGCTGTATCAGCACTACCTGGCGCAAATTTGGCAGTCATTTCGGTTGCCGGCAGATATGCTGCTTTTGAAGCCTTCAAAGCACTTGAAAACAACTTGCATGTAATGCTTTTTTCTGATAATGTTTCTGTAGAAGATGAAATACGCCTTAAGACCATGGCATTAGAGAAGGGTTTGCTTGTTATGGGACCCGATTGTGGCACAGCCATCATAAACGGTATCCCATTGGCTTTTGCCAATGTGGTGCAACGAGGCAGCATAGGCATAGTAGCTGCATCTGGTACAGGACTTCAAGAAGTGAGTAGCATCATCTCCAATTTAGGCGGAGGTATATCACAGGCAATCGGTACTGGTGGGCGCGACATTAAGAAGGAAGTAGGTGGTTTAATGTTTTTGGAGGCAATTCAAGCACTCGAGCAAGACCCCGACACAAGCATTATTGTTTTGATAAGTAAACCACCCAGTTCGGATATTTTAGAAAAAATTGCCCATACTGTTCAGAATTCTACCAAACCTATTGTAGCTATTTTAATTGGGGGCAAACCCCAAGTTATTGAAGATTCAGGTGCTTATGCAGCTACTAATCTCGAGGAAGCTGCCCATATTGCTTTGGCATTGCATTCGGGAGAAAATGTAGCGCAACGATTATCCAAGTTGCAGGAGCGAAACCTCGCTCTTATCGAGAAAGCAAAGGAATTGGCTTTAGGTGCAAAAGGATGGTATATCAGGGGTTTGTATAGCGGCGGAACGCTCTGCGACGAAGCTCAATTGATAGCCAAAGACTTGCTGGGTTCGGTTTATAGCAACACCCCATTAAATCCAAAATTTTTGCTGAAAAATGCCAACCAGAGTTTTGAGCATACCATTGTGGATTTGGGCGACGATGAATTTACAAAAGGCAAGCCTCACCCTATGATTGATTTTTCCTTGCGTAATCAGAGAATTTTAAGCGAGGCGAGCGATAAGGAAGTAGCCGTATTGCTTTTCGATGTGGTATTGGGCTATGGCTCACATCCTGACCCTATTGGTCAATTACAGCCTGCCATTACGGAGGCGCGCAAACAAAATCCTCATTTGCTAATGATTTGCTCTGTTTGTGGCACCAATGGCGATCCGCAAAACAAACAAGAAGTAGTACGAAGGCTTACAGAATTGGGAGTGGAGGTGCAGCCTTCCAATGCGGCTGCCAGTTTCCTTGCATTTCATGTGGTTCTAAACTTAAACTCAACCTTAAATAGATAAAAAATGTCTGTGGGAAAAATTTTTCGTCAACCCCTGAATGTTGTCAATATAGGATTGGCGGGGTTTGCAGCAAGTGTTTCTGATTGTGGCGGTTCGGTGGTGCAAGTCAATTGGCGACCACCATTGTCGGTAGATGCTGATGCTTATTCCACAATGGCAACACATAACAATGCCATTGAAGCGGCAAATGCCCGTGTAATGGAAGTCATTTTGAGTGGAAAACCGGTGCTGGTGGGTATGGATTTGGCTGCAAATGTGATTCCGGGAATGCGCAAGGATCTTATCCTACACTCCGGACCGCCTATAACTTGGCAACGAATGTGCGGACCCACAAGGGGCGCAATTATCGGTGCATTGATTTACGAAGGTCTTGCCACAAATGCTTCAGATGCCGAGAAGCTGGCAGCATCGGGCAAGATAGCATTTGCGCCATGCCATCATCACTCGGCTGTGGGTCCTATGGCGGGAATCGTTTCGGCTTCCATGCCCGTATTTATAATTAGGAATGATACTTTTGGCAATTATGCATATTGCACCCTCAACGAAGGTTTGGGTAAAGTGTTGCGCTATGGTGCCTTTGGTGCTGAAGTTATAGAAAAACTACGATGGATGGAGCAAGTGCTTTATCCTGTTCTCCAAGATGCAATAGCTTCGTTGGGAAGCATTGATCTTAAAAGCATTATTGCTCAGGCTTTGCACATGGGCGATGAGGTACACAATCGCAACAGAGCAGGAACATCGCTGTTTTATCGCACTATAGCTCCTGCAATAGTGAGTGTATGCAACAATACTTCCGATGCGGTAAAAGCTCTGAACTTCATACATGGCAACGACCATTTTTTTCTAAATCTATCCATGCCGGCCGCCAAATGCTGTCTCGATGCGGCAAGGGGAGTGCCTTTTAGCAGTATTGTAGTTGCAATGGCGCGCAATGGTACCGATTTTGGCATTCAACTTGCCGGCACCAACAACCAATGGTTTGTGGGCGATGCTTTGGTTCCCGATGCACTCTTCTTCCCGGGATTTACCAAGGACGACGCAAACCCCGATATAGGCGACTCGGCAATTACCGAAACCTTAGGATTGGGTGGTTTTGCTATTGCTGCAGCACCCGCAATAGTACAATTTGTTGGTGGTTCGGCTGCCGATGCTGTACAATATACCTTGGATATGTACGAGATTGCTGCCGCCGAAAACAATGTCTTTCAAATACCTTATCTCGATTTCAGGGGAACTCCCACAGGTATTGATGTTAGAAAGGTAGTCGAAACTGGAATCACACCATTTATTGATACAGGAGTTGCCCATAAGGAACCAGGTGTGGGTCAAGTAGGTGCCGGGGTTCTGAGCGCGCCTGCTATGCCGTTTCAGAAGGCATTTGATGGATTGGCCAAGACAATCAGAAGTATCAATGATGGTGCAATAAAAAATCCATAAAAATTTGTTGACCATTACACAAAGGCTGGTTAATTTCACAGCCTCAAATGTGAACAATTTAACATCTCAAAATAATACACTTTAGCATTCTAAATCAGATCAAAAAATGAACATTCAGGATTTTTTTAATGTGATGAATAAGGTCAAAATTTATGACCTTACCCAACCTCTGAGTATCCATACTCCACCATGGCCGAGTTATATGCCTTTGCAGATTCAATATTTCAAACGCATTGCCGGTGCGCACATGGGGCAGGGTGCTAATGGGCAAATCATTACCACAAGCCATCATGTTGGTACACATATAGATGGGGAAATTCACTTTCATTCCAGTGGTCGAAGCATTGGTAACACGCCGTTAGATTTCTGGTACGGTCCGGGTGTGGTGGTAGATATTTCCGATGAGGTTGAAGATTATGGGCTTTATACACCCGAAATGCTCATGCGAAAAGCAGAAATTAAGGAGGGCGATATTCTCTTCATCAATACAGGTTTTAATAAGTATGCTTGGGATCAGCCCGAATCTGATGAAGTTCGGTATTTTGTAAATCATCCAGGACCAAGTCCCGATTTCCATCAGTGGGCATTGGATATGAAAATAAAATGGATTGGTGTGGACTGCGGTAGTGCCGATCATCCCATGAATACCATAATTCGCGATTGGCATCCCAAGCGGTTCCGTGAAGCTGAGACCAAGTTAGTCGAAAAATATGGCAAAAAATGGGACGAAATGTTCCCACCGGAGATTTACTATCAAGTTATGCACCTAAAACTGTTCCCTAAAGGATTGGTACATGCTGAGAATATTGGAGGCGATATCAACAAGGTAAGCAACAAAAGGGTTTGGATTGGTCTTTTTCCTTTGCGTGGCATTGAAATGGAATCGGCCATGTGTCGGGTTATTGCCATTGAAGCACCCAATTGAAATAATTGGACTTTGAGATTTTAGAAGTAGGTTTTTTTATCCACAAAAGCAGTGTTTAGCTATGGCTATTCCGTATGAATTTCAGTATTTTAAGCCGGGCACTATTGCAGAGGTCGTTGCATTGTTGGCCACACACGGCAGCAAGGCAAGGGTATTGGCTGGTGGCACCGATCTGGTCAACGAACTGAAAATGGGCTACAGGGTGCCCGATGTGCTTATCGACATAAAAGACTTAGAGCAACTTAGCAAGATTGAAATATGCAATGGGCACCTTGTTGTGGGTGCGCTGGTTACATTTCGCGATTTGCTGGAGTCTAAGCTTGTGAAAGAACACGCCTATATTGTGTATGAAGCTGCAGGTTTGGTGGCTTCCAATGGTGTGCGCAACAGGGCTACAATGGTGGGAAATATATGTTCTGCAGTAGCTTGTCTCGATAGTGGGGCACCGTTGCTTGTGCACAATGCTGTTCTGAAATTGCTCAGTGTTAATGGCGAACGAGAGCTACCCATAAGCAAATGGTTTCTGGACAACCGCAAAACGGCCTTAGCTCCCAATGAAATGGTAACGCATATTTCGATACCCATACCAACAATGAAATATGGTAGTGCTTATCAGAAAATGATGCGTTATTCGGGCGAAGACCTGTCGCAAGCCAATGTGGGTGTACTTATGTTTGCAGATGGCGAGTGTAGGGTAGCGTTTGGATCGGTGGGGCCAGTTCCAAAACGGTCTCCAAAAATTGAAAACCACTTACTCACCCAAGGTCTTACTGCTGAAAGTATCAATCAGGCAAAGGAAATGATTGAGCAAGTGATAGCTCCCATATCCGACCAAAGGGCTACAAAAGAGTATCGTATGCACATGACCAAGGTTATGTTCGAAAGAGCAATCGCTGCGGCCGCCGAACGATTAAAGCAACCCAGGCTCATTACAAAACATTAAAAACCATGACAAAAATATCGTTTATACTCAATGGTGAACGCCGGAGTCTGGATGTGGAGCCTTACGAGGTTTTGCTTGAAGTTCTTCGCGACCGTATGGGTGCAAAAAGCCCTAAATGTGGTTGCGATAGTGGCGATTGCGGTGCCTGCACCATCCATCTCAACGGTAGATCGGTTAGAAGTTGTCTAATTCTGGCTGTGGAAGCAAATGGTCAGGAAATCCTTACACTCGAAGGGATTTCTCGCCATGGGCTTAGCCCACTTCAGAAAGCTTTTCACGAACGGAATGTTTTTCAATGCGGTTATTGTGCTCCCGGTCTAATTCTTTCGGCAACAGAGCTTATCAACAACAATCCTCATCCTAATGAGCACGAAATAAAGGAAGCCATTGCAGGCAATCTATGTCGATGCACTGGTTATACGCCGGTTGTAGAAGCCATTTTACATACAACAAAAAAAGAATAGCCATGCAAAACTACCAACATATCGGACATTCTGCCGTTCGGGTGGATGGGAAGGAGAAAGTAACCGGTGCTGCGCTATACACCGACGATTTGGATTTTGGTCCAAATCTTCTCTACGCAGAGGTTGTTGAAGGACCTCATGCACATGCAATGATTCTGAGTATTGATACCTCGGAAGCTGAAAAAGTGCATGATGTAGTGGCAGTAGTTACGGGAAAGGATTTTCCTTACAATTTTGGTCTTTACATGAAAGACCGTTATATATTTGCACAGGATAGGGTGCGGTTTTTTGGTGAACAAATAGCTGCTGTAGTTGCCCGTACACCCCACGCAGCACTCAAGGCAGCAAAGTTGGTAAAGGTAAACTACAAGCCCTTGCCCAAGGTGTTGTGCCCTGTAGAAGCAATAGCCGAAGGTGCCGAATTGCTTCATCCAAACCTCAAAAATTATCAGCATGTACCTTGGTTCTTCCCGCAGCCCGATACCAACATTGCCCATCATCGCAAAATCCGCAAAGGCAATGTAGAAAAAGGGTTTGATGATGCCGACTTTGTGTTGGAGGATACTTATAATGTTCCCCGATATTCCCATTGTGCCATAGAGTATCACGCAGCGGTGGCCAAGTACGACCTTTCAGGTAGGCTCACAGTTTGGGCATCATCGCAATCGCCGCACACACAGCGAAATCTGTTTGCCAATGCGCTTGCGCCATTGGGGATTAAGCACAACGATGTGCGAGTAATTGCGCCCCATGTGGGTGGAGGGTTTGGCTCCAAAGCCGGAGTTACCATGGAGATTCTTGCGGCAGCCATAGCTACCAAGGTGCCTGGAAATCCGGTAAAGGTGCTTTGGAACAGAGAAAGGGAATTCTACAACACTTACCAAAGGCTGGGTGTTGTGGCCAAATTGAAAATAGGCGTTAAGAACGATGGCAGGATTACTACCCTGAAGCACGATTTGTTTTGGGATGCAGGAGCTTATGTTGAATACGGTGCCAATGTGGTGAATGCGGTGGGACTTTCGGCCATTGGGCCATATAAAGTTGATAACGCATCAATTGACTCCTATTGCATTTATACCAATCTGCCTCCGGGTGGTCCTTATCGCGGTTTTGGATACAGCGAATTTTTGTTCGGGTTAGAGTCGCACATGAATAGAATAGCCAAGCATCTAAACATGGATCCTGTTGAGATTAGACGACGCAATGCTATAAAAGAAGGCGACCTTACTGCCTATGGCGCACACATGAATCCCAATGGGCTTCATAAAGCCATTGATGCTGTAGAACAAAAAATACAATGGAACCAACCACTGATATCCAACGACCCTAATATTGCCATAGGCAAAGGCTTTTCGTTGTTTTGGAAAGCTCCTGCAATGCCGCCCAATGCTGCTTCTTCTTGCTTTTTGAAGTTCAATGAAGATGCCAGCATCAACTTGTTGGTCTCCGGTATGGATATAGGTCAAGGATTCCTTACGGTAATGGCTCAGATTGCCGCCGAAGAATTGTCGGTACCCACTTCCAAAATACGCACCGAGAACCCCGATACCGACCGCAATCCCTACGAGTGGCAGACTGTAGCATCGCATGTTACTTGGGGCTGTGGCAATGCAGTTAGAAAAGCTGCTATTGATGCCCGAGAGCAAATTATTGAACTTGTAAGTCGCACTAAGTTTCTACCTAAAGAAACTTTATTTCTGGAGAATGAAAGGGTAAAGTGTACTACCGACCCAAGTTTTGAACTTTTGCTAAAGGATTTTATTATCAACGGAATACAGGCCGAGGATGGAACCTTCAAAGGTGGACCCATTTTGGGTCGGGGGGTATTCATGCCCGAATACACTTCTACTAATGCCGACCCCGAAACCAGCCAGGGAGGACACCCCAATGTGCATTACACTGTAGGAGCCGCGGCCGCAATTGTAGAAGTTGATAAGCAAACAGGCAAGGTAAGAATACGAAAAATTGTAGAAGCCATAGATGCTGGCAAAGCACTCAACCCAAGCCTTGTGGAAGGTCAAATTGTAGGCGGAGTGCTTCAGGGAATCTCCACTGTTTTGTACGAAGAAATGAAATTCGACCACCGGGGCAAAATGCTGAATCCTAATTTCACCGACTATAAAATCCCCACAGCATTAGATGTACCCGACGAAATTATACCTATCATTATTGAAGTACCCCAACCCGATGGTCCTTATGGTGCAAGGGGGGTAGGCGAGCATCCTATGATACCTATTGCTCCGCTGATTGCCAATGCTATCGACAATGCCTTGGGCATAAGGATTACTTCCATGCCTATTACCGCTGAAAAAATTTGTTTAACATATTTAGATTCTCAAAAGAAAAGTTCAATTTAATATTCATTATGAAACCCTTAGAAAATATAAAAGTTTTAGACCTTACCCGAGTTTTGGCAGGCCCTTATTGTACTATGATTCTTAGCGATTTGGGTGCTGAAGTTGTAAAAGTAGAACTACCCGGATGTGGAGATGATGCTCGTACCTTTGGTCCTTTCGTTAAAGGAAAGAGCATGTATTTTGTAAGTATAAATAAAGAGAAAAAAAGCATTAGCATAAACCTTAAGAGTGAAAAGGGGAAGCAGTTAATTCGCGATATGGTGAAGCATTTCGATGTGATAGTCGAAAATTTCAGACCCGGAACTATGGAAAAACTTGGTCTGGGCTACGAGCAGATCAAAGCTTTGAATCCTAAAATAATCTACGCAGCATCATCAGGGTTTGGGCATACCGGACCTTTTGCTACCAAGGCATCCTACGATATTTTGGCACAGGCAATGGGAGGTATTATGAGCATCACAGGTTGGCCGGGCATGCCGCCTACCCGTGTGGGTATGTCGCTTGGCGATATCTCTGCCGGAATGTTTCTTGCTATTGGGATTTTGGCAGCACTCAATCATCGAAACATGAGTGGGGAGGGGCAAAAAGTAGATGTTTCTATGCTCGATTGCCAGATTGCCATGTTAGAAAATGCCATTACCCGCTACCAAGTGGAGGGCGTATCTCCGCAACCTTTGGGAAACAGACATCCAACCATTGCGCCATTTCAAGCATTTAAAGGAAGCGACACTTATTTCGTGGTTGCCGTGGGTAACGATTC
>DMJL01000104.1 GCA_003451785.1 Bacteroidales bacterium | reverse complement strand
AATTCACTGCTAAGCGAATACGGAGTAATGGGCTTTGAATATGGCTACGCAATGGCATCGCCCAAAAAACTCGTGATTTGGGAAGCGCAGTTTGGCGATTTTCACAATGGGGCACAAATCATTGTTGACCATTTTTTTACCACAGCCGAGGAGAAATGGAAAATATTCAACGGGTTGGTACTGTTGCTTCCCCATGGATTCGAAGGTCAGGGACCCGAACATTCCAGCGCCAGAATAGAACGATTTCTCAGTTTATGCGCTGGCAACAATATACAAGTTGCTAATTGTACTACCCCGGCAAACTACTTTCATTTGCTACGCCGCCAGATGATGCGCAACTTCATGAAGCCTTTAGTGGTGTTTACTCCCAAAAGCCTATTGAGACATCCTAAGTGTATTTCTGATATAACGGAGCTAAGCCAAGGGTCATTTAAGGAAATCATTGACGACCCAAATACCGATCCAACTCAGGTAGAGCGCGTACTTCTCTGTAGCGGAAAAATCTATTACGACCTTCTTGAAGAGCAGCAAAAAAAGGCATATAACAACACTGCAATCATTCGATTGGAACAATTGTACCCCCTGCCAATCCATCAGCTCCAACAAACTCTCAAAAGATACAGCAATGTAAGGCATTTAGTTTGGGTACAAGAAGAGCCACAAAATATGGGTGCTTGGCCGTTTATGGCAATGAATTTATCACCCCTAAAATTGAGTGTGATTGCACGCCCCCCAAGCGGAAGCCCTGCAAGTGGGTCGAGCAAGTTTCACTTAATGCAACAACGCAAAATCGTAGAAAAAGCTTTCGAAGAATGTGATTGCCCCGATGTATGCTTCGATTGCAAGCAGCTATGTATAAGCAACTTGGTTACTATTCAATAACACAAGAACTATGAAAATTGATATTATTGTGCCTAATGCAGGCGAATCCATTTCGCAAGTCGAACTGGCCCGATGGTTAGTTGCCAATGGTTCTTGGGTAGAGAAAGACCAGGAATTAGCCGAGATTGATTCCGACAAGGCTACCTTAAGCATTTCTGCATCCCAAGCAGGCATCATCACCATTTTGGTGGAGGACGGCACCACCCTCGAGCCGGGCAAAATAATTGGAAACATTAACACCACTTTAAAACCACCAGAATCAAAACCCGAAGTTGCCCCAAGTCAACTAACAGATGATTCAGCTAAAAAAACTGTTTCGGAAGTTTCTATGCCGAAAGGCAACAATGATGCCGAAGCAGTTCTCCACCATACCCAAAATGCACCAACAGTAGTAGTTTCTCCCCAAGCACGAAGGCTGTTAGACGAGAAAGCAATTTCTTTGCCTGATACCACCCACAATAGACCCAACAAACGCATCACAGCTAAGGATGTTTTGCAGGCGATTTCGTATCAAGTACAACAAGGAACCCAAGCAATGCCCACTGCCCAATCTGACATTAGAACCGAGAATCGGCAAAAGATGTCAACCCTAAGACGCAAATTATCCGAAAGGTTGGTGGCTGTAAAGAACCAAACAGCTATGCTTACCAGCTTTCAGGAGGTTGACATGTCGGCTGTTTTGGCTATTAGAAAAAAATATCAAAAAGACTTTTTGGATGCTCATGGCGTAAAACTTGGGTTAATGGCATTTTTCACCAAGGCAGTTACTTTAGCCACCCGATGGTATCCGCAAGTGAATGGACGCATTGAAGACGACCATATTGTGTTGCCCGATTATGTTGATGTAGGCATTGCTGTGAGTACTCCCAAAGGATTGGTAGTACCAGTTGTGCGCAATGCGCAAAATCTTACCATTGCTCAGATTGAACAAAAAATTGCCGACTTAGCCCAAAAAGCTCGAAACAACAAAATCAGCATACAAGACATCTCAGGTGGCACAATATCCATTACCAACGGGGGAGTCTTTGGTTCGATGCTATCCACTCCCCTAATAAATCCACCACAGTCAGCAATTTTGGGCATACACAACATCACCGACCGACCGGTAGCAATAGATGGCAAAGTAGAAATCCGCCCAATGATGTACATTGCCCTATCCTACGACCATCGTATTATAGACGGTCGCGAATCCGTTGGCTTTCTCATTAAAATCAAAGAATTTATCGAAGAGCCAAACAAACTTCTTTGGGATGGGAGCGATCCCATTCAAAAACTCTTAGATTTGCAATAAGAATCATTTCCAGCACATGGCATTAATAAAATCGGTAAGAGGTTTCACTCCCAAATTTGGCAAGGATTGCTACTTTGCCGAAAATGCAACCATCATAGGCTCAGTAACCATGGGCAACCATTGCAGCGTGTGGTTCAATGCAGTAGTGCGGGGCGATGTGAACCACATAGTTATAGGCAACAAAGTGAACATACAAGACGGGGCAATAATACATGCTACATTCGAAACCGCACCTACAACCATTGGCAACAATGTATCCATAGCCCACAATGCGATTGTGCATGGCTGCACTATACACGATAATGTGCTTATCGGTATGAATGCCATCGTGATGGATAATGCAGTTATTGGAGAAAACTCCATTATAGCAGCTGGTGCCTTGGTGTTGGAGAATACTGTGATAGAACCCGGTAGTATCTATGCTGGTGTACCAGCCAAGTTGGTGAAAATGGTGAGCCAGCAACAAACCAAAGACCTCTTAGATCGCATTGCAAACAACTATTTGAAATACTCCGGCTGGTACCGCGATGATGCTTGAAAAATGAGCTGCTTCACTGGGTTTAGCATTACAAATGACTTTCAGATAAATGCTAATTGTTTCCCTACAACTGAAACTCCAAAGCCCCTACTGAGCTCGGATTTGTAGTCCGTAACTCTCAGAGACAAAAAAACCCCAAGAAGGGGTTTTTGTTGTAATTTCTTTGGAGCAATGCTCTACCTGATATTAAGGCGAGCTTTTACTTCGTCAAGCAAATTGTCTCCGGGAGGAGATACCAATATTGCACCAGCGGCAGTGTCGAACACATAAGTGTAACCAAGTTCTGTAGCAACTTCCTGTATTGCACTTCTAGCAGCATCCAATATTGGCGAAAGAAGTGTGCTTTCCATTTGCGCTAAATCTTGCTGAGCTAGCTCCTGAAACTCCCTAATTCTTTCTTGCAAACTGTTTAGCTCCCTTTGCATGGATTGCCTAATAAGATCAGAATAAGTGGCTTCGTTAGCAACATATTCTTGGAGTTTAGTTTGCAACTCTGTTTGCATTTCGCTAAATTTTACTTCCAAGGTTCTAGCGTGTCGCTCCAACTGCGCTTGTGCAGAATCTCTACCTGGCATAACCCTAAGCAGTTCGTTTGTGTTAATGTGCCCAAATTTCGGTTGTTGAGCTACAGCACTGGTGCCAAAAAAGACCAAAACCAGCGTAACAATTAAAAGTAACTTTTTCATTCGTGAGTATTTTTTGATCTGGATTCATCCGCATGATAGATAAAATCCTTGTTTTTGTTTAACGAATCATGCTCGTTTCATGTGGTTTTGTTAATGATTGATGAAAAACATTCCATTTTTCTGATGGATTGCAAATGTAACCAAACAATTCAAAAACCATGCAAGAAATAGCGTAGAAACAAAATTTCTAATTTTTTTCTAAAAAAATTTGCGCCATTGCGCTTGTAAAGTAAAAGTTTGTATATTTGCACCCACAAAACGCAACGCGGAAATAGCTCAGTTGGTAGAGCACGACCTTGCCAAGGTCGGGGTCGCGGGTTCGAGTCCCGTTTTCCGCTCCATGAACCTCTGCAAAGAGGTTTTTTTTTAGAAATGTCTATAGTGCCCGGATGGTGGAATAGGTAGACACCCAGGACTTAAAATCCTGTGGCCATTGCGGCCGTGCCGGTTCGAGCCCGGCTCCGGGTACAAAAATTGCCGGTCCGCCGGCTTTTTTTATTCGCAATATTTTCCTGCTTTTTATTAGCTTGGGCTGTGGCAATCAAACAACCAATCTCTACAATTCTAAACTGCTACATCACCGAAATGATCATCGGGCGCGGTTACCTCACTTCGATTTGCAAAATTTTTTGAGTGTCCCTGCAACAAAAGATTGAATAAGTTACAAATCTTATTAACGCAATCAACAATTTGAAACTCCTTGTTAGTCAATCATTAAACTACCATGAAAAGCTTGATAATTTACCTTAGAGTTTTCCCATCTCTTTTTATTTCCTTTTGCAATAGACGAGTGATAGGGCAAAAAACATTTCAATGGGCATTAAGCACAGCACAAATTTGAAGTAGGACACATTCTGAAAGATTGCAGGAGAAAAAATTAATTTCTCCCAAAAAAACCTTGTTTTATATCGAATTTATTTGTAGTTTTACAGGCTAAATACAACGAATTATTTTGGACTTTTGCTATTTGAAAAGCAATATTACAGCATTGGTTGATGTATTTTTTACCAATTATAAATCTATCAAAATTAAAAACAATGAAACTCATTCTAAGTTTACTTCCAATTTGCATTATCTTATCACTTGTGCTGGCAAATCCTGTATTTGCTCAAGAACCGCAACCTCAGCCGGAACCAGCTCCACAAGCTACTACAGAGCCAGAAGTAGAAAGAACAAGGCGCAACATTTGGTTTGGAATCAAGATCGGAACAGATTTGAACCTCAGTCAACAAGTGGAAAATGTAACCTTCGATTTAGAAAACAATTACAAAGTAGGTGCATTTGTGCAGTTTGGTCGCAGGTTATTTCTTCAACCTGAGTTGTATTATGCGAGGTTTGCTCAGACTCAAGGTGAAGCTATTGAAGCTATTGTAGCTCCTGTTTCATTAGGATTGCAACTGATTGATATAGGCCTCATAAGCCTAAATATTAAAGGTGGTGCTGAGTTCTCAAGAAAACTTATTGATGGAGCTGATGTAAATTTTCTTTGGCAGCTTGGGGTTGGCGCAAATGTTTTGGGATTTATAACTGCCGATGTAAAATATTCTTTAGAAGAAAACGATGATGCGATTGCCCAGATTGGTGATTTAGTTTCATACGGAGGAGTGGTTACTGCAACCGTCGGTTTCAGATTTAGGTAATCTTCATTAATTTGGCTATTTGCTATTGGTTATTGGTTAACTGCCTATTTTTATGTTGACAACATTAACTGCGCTTAGCCAAGGTTCCACCGAGCAAAGCCCGAATGCTGAAGAGAAGCAACTACTAAAGGTAGGATATGTAATTGCAGTTAAGGTGGATGATCAGACACACAGAATAGCCCGCGGAATTCACCGTGGGCTATTTTGTGTGTGAATTGCAATCCCCAAAAGTGTTCCCTCCCGTTTAAGCGAACACTGCTTACAAAAACTATAATACTTGAACCGTTTTCTGGTAGTGTATGCCCCTTTGGGCTTGGTAGTCTAAGATAAACTCAGCATTGTCGGCATCCATGCCAACCAATTCTAATGGGAAAACCCCTTTGGCAAAAAATCTGCCTTGCAAAACCATTTCGGCACAAGCAGTGGCTGTAAATCCCGTTGTACGCCCCATTGACGACAACTGGGTTGCATCATCGTACTCATCGTATAGGTTGTAAGAAACTTTCTTAGCAAT
Organism: Bacteroidales bacterium; assembly: GCA_003451785.1. GTDB lineage: Bacteria > Bacteroidota > Bacteroidia > Bacteroidales > UBA7960 > UBA7960. Next base: position 171 of record DMJL01000104.1, on the reverse strand, counting down.
TCCATCCTGCCTGCCGGTAATTTCTATGCGCATCACCGTGAACTCGGGCTCTTGGGTGGGAAGTTTCCAATCGTTGATTAGCACCTTACTGGTAAAGTCGATTGGGCGAATTGCAGTATTATTAACAGTTAAGGGCGACTTCTCGAAAAAACCAGCTGCCTTCAGGGCTGA
>DMJL01000219.1 GCA_003451785.1 Bacteroidales bacterium | reverse complement strand
ATAGGTATTGGCTATGCCTGTAACCAGTAGAATTGTGCCAAATTTATCGCTTGGTATAACCTTTTCTCCCCTAATATCCACCCAAGTGCAGTGATCAACTTTGGAGAAAAACACTTTCTCAAATTCATATTTGCATACTTGCCTTAAGAAATGTTTGCGAGCTAGTATAGGAAAGATTGCAGGGGTTTTAGTTACTATGAGTATATCCGCTCTTTTGGCACCGCTTTTATACTCTCGCAACCTACCGAATGGCAGCATACTGTCTCTGAAATACGGGTTGTAATATTCTGTAAGTAAAATGTTTATGGTGGGTTTTACAAATCTATGCTGGAAAACATCATCCAACAGAATTAGGTTAACATCAGGGAATCGTTGTTTTATTTCTTCAACACCCTTTGCTCTTCGTTCATGCACAGCCACTATTACTTGAGGTAGCTTAGTGCAGTACATTAGAGGCTCGTCTCCAACCTCGAGTGCTGTGTGTGTTGGCAGCACCTGCAAAAAACCCTTGGTTTTTCTTCCATAACCCCTGCTGAGGATTGCAATATTATATTGTCCTGAAAGGAGTTTTGCCAAATATTCCACATGGGGCGTTTTGCCAGTTCCACCTGAATTGATGTTTCCTATGCCTATTGTGGGTATTGAAAAGCTTTTGGAGGGAAGTATATGCCAATCGAATAGCTTGTTTCTGAGCCATGTGAGAATTCCATACACCCAAGAAAGTGGCAAAAGAAACCAGCGCAATCCGGACATAGATTTTTGTGAAAAAGCAAATATACTTACACTTATTGAAATAATTACAAAAAATACAATCTCGGTAGCTGAATACTCACTAATTGATATTGCGTTAATATAACCAGGTATTTTTGTTTAAGAAAAGGCTTTGTGTCACATCAAGGAATGCAATATCGCTATCTTTGTTTTATACATTAAACTTTACTCAGATGTTGCTTAAGGACTTGCTAAATTTTTTTGAGCAGATTGCTCCAGAAATGCTTCAAGAAGACTATGATAATTGTGGTTTGCAAATAGGTTTGCCAAATCAGGAAGTAAGCAAGGGGCTGATTTGTTTGGATATTACTTCACAAGTAATCTCAGAAGCCCGCACCAAAGGTTGCGATCTTATTATCAGCCACCATCCACTTATTTTCAAAGGATTAAAAAGAATTTCTGACCAAAGCGACACAGAAATTATTGTGCGCGAAGCTATTCAGTGCGGGATAGCAATTGTTTCTCTTCACACCAATTTCGACAAAGTATATCAAGGTGTGAATCTTGCCTTGGGGCAAAAACTTGGGATTCAAAACATGAGGATACTCGACCCGCAAAAAGGCTCCCTGCGCAAGTTGGTTACATTCTGTCCGACATCCCATGTTGATGCTGTTCGAAGGGCTATGTTCGATGCCGGTGCAGGCAAAATTGGGGATTATGATAGTTGTAGTTTCAACACCGAAGGTACCGGTACATTTAAAGCCGGAATGCAGGCATCGCCATTTGTGGGGACAAAGCACGAGTTGCACTTTGAGTCGGAGGTGAAAATAGAATCCATAGTGCCAGCGTGGCTTCTCGGAAATGTTGTTAAAGCTATGATAGAGAGCCATCCCTACGAAGAAGTGGCCTACGATATTTATATGCTCGAAAACAAATACCCCGAGGCTGGTTTTGGAATGATTGGGGAATTGGAAATCCCTATGCCAGAGCATGATTTTTTGGAATTAATAAAAAACTCATTGCAAATTCCCTACTTGCGGCATAGTGCCTTTTGCAACAAAAACATCAAAAAGGTTGCTATCTGTGGCGGTTCTGGTAGCTTTTTGCTGCCCGAGGCTATGGCACTAAATGCCCATGCTTTTGTTACGGCAGAAATTAAATATCATCAATTTTTCGAAGCAAGTAAAAAGATTCTGTTGGTAGATGCAGGACATTTTGAAACCGAACAGTTTGCAGTGGATTATTTGTACAATATTGTTAATAAAAAATTTAGTAACTTTGCCCTCCTAAAATCTGGTGTGAATACAAACCCGGTTTGTTACTTTTAATCCCCCTGTTAGAAACCAAAGCCCTTAATATTCCATGGCCAAAGCAGCAAAATCAGAAGAAAAGCAATCTGTAAACAAGTTCCCAACTGCGGTGCAGGAAAACATCCTAACTCCCGAAACCGAGCTAAGTAGCGAGGAGAGTTTAGAATTATCTGTGAGAAAAAAACTCATAGCATTGTTTACGCTCCAAAGCATAGATACGCAAATTGATAAAATTCGTAGTGTGAGAGGAGAGTTGCCATTAGAAGTTCAGGATCTTGAAGATGAGATAGCTGGTTTAGAAACCAGGATAGATAAATACCGAAAAGAAGTTTCTGAGTTGGAAACCGAAATCACCGGAAAGAAAATCTTCATTAAGCAATCGCAAGACCAAATTAAGAAGTATGAAGGTCAGCTTATGAATGTAAGGAATAATCGCGAGTACGACTCCCTTTCCAAAGAGATTGACACTCAAGGACTGGATATTCAACTCTCCGAAAAGCGGATAAAAGAATTTACCGCTTCCATCGAGATGAAGAATGAAACTATTAAAGACATTGAAAGCGAGCTTAATGAGCGCAAAAGAGATCTTACAGCCAAGAATGATGAGCTGGTGGATATTATTGCCGAAACCCAGAAAGAGGAGGAGTTGCTACTCGCACAGTCTGAAGAGCAAAAGAAAAAGATAGAGTCGCGCTTGCTAAAAGCTTATGAGCGCATTCGCAACAATGCGCATAACGGTCTTGCGGTTGTACCCATTGAAAGAGATGCTTGCGGTGGGTGCTACAATAAAATTCCGCCTCAAAGGCAATTGGATATTCGCCAAAGCAAAAAACTCATTGTTTGCGAATATTGCGGAAGATTGCTTGTGGATAAAGAACTTTTAAATACAGGAGCATAAAAAAAAGGGGCAATTTGCCCCTTTTTTTTTGTGCTTTGTGCGCTTCTTGGCGAAGGTGTTTTTCGGCAAAAGAATTTTATAAGCGCAAGCCAATAGTAACTTTTAGTCTGCTAATATCGTAGTCATTTGAAATGGGCTGCACTATCTGAGGGTTGTAAGGGAAGAAATCTTCAGAAAATAGGGTGGATGCAAACCCTACATCGAAAAAGAAACTTTGAGTGCTAAAGCCAAATCCCATGGATAATACCGTTCTCGAGCCATCGTTCACACCTTCATTAAACGGGTTGGTGTAGTGCATAATGCCCCCTCTAAAAGTTACAGGATCGAAGCGATACTCGCCCCCAATTCGCACGATTTGCTGATCGGTGAAATTTCTTCTAATGGACTGGTTTTCTGATAAAAAATTAAAATCATCACTCCTAAGGCGCATGGTAGAAAAATCAATATGCTCATAATCCAAACTGATTAGACCTACTTGCCCAAAAACCAATGCAATACTACCTATTGCTCTAAATGGTGTTTGCAATTGGTATGTGAAAGAGCCTAAGGGAGATTGTGCGTTGTTGGTATAAGTAGCTAAATTAAGATCCGACCGCATTTCGGCAGAAAACTCGTCAGTAAGATTGTAAAAGGTTGGAGTATGTATTGCCGCCCCCAATCGCAATAAGTGGCTTACCCTATAAATTGCACCAAGCTTCAAGTTGAATCCCGTACCAGTTGTGTTCAAATCGTATTTGTACTCAAGGGAGTTGAAATATACACTTTGGTTTCTAATGTCAGACTCCGTAAATCGAAAATTCTCAGAGAAATTAATGCTGGGTAGCCCCACAGTAATACCCATAAAAAGACGGTCGTGGTAATTTACACCAGCAGTTGCCACAAATTCTCTAATAGATCCTGAAGTATGATTTGTTCTGCTTTGCTGTACATTGCCATTGGGCATATCTACAACAAACTGGCCTTGTATTCTGTCTAAAAGGAAGGAATCCCAAGCCAGTCGAGTAGAGAATGCATTCAAATTGTCAACACTGCCTTCATTGATAGCTTGCTCAAGAAAAGAAGCCATCAATGAGCTTTCGTGGTTGAAGCCTTCGGCTATCCATCTGTGGTTGAAATTATTATGTCTGTTTATGCCAAATCCAAAATTTATAAATCTCATCGCTGGAACATCCAACCGATTCCCGGTATTAAAAGTCATTACCAACCCAAGGTTGTTGAAATTCAGGTTGTATTCCATGTCTTCGTTAGTCGTGCCATAGAAGGTAGAAGCAACATTGCTTATATCTAAAGTAGGCGAAATGGTAAGTTCGGCTCTTCTGAAAACAGCAATTCCTGCCGGATTTATACTAAGGCTCGAGAAGTCACCGCCCAAAGCCCCAAAGGCGCCACCCATGCTGGTAAACCTTGCTGTGCCTCCCGGTATAACTTGAGAATACCGAAAAGCATCGGTTTCGCCTTGCCCAAACAGTGGGATGGTGAATAATCCTATAATCAATGCCAGCCAAATGCGTTTCATCAGAGATAGTTATTAGTGTAAAAAATTGTTACAAAATGAATAATCGAATGACCAAGTTTCACTCTAACCAGTAAACCTTTGATTTGGTATTAATGTTAAAATCGATTTCTTAATGCCAGATGAAATTCATTTCAAAGATTCTCTGTTATGTCTTCATTGGCCGGATGCAGCATTATGAGCCAGAAGTACTAAACAATGCACTCAAATTTTAGAGTCTTTCGGAGCCGCTTCTACCAGAACCACCGGATGGACTTGCCTGCTGAGGACTCGAACTTCCGCCGGATGGTTGCGGGGATTCCATTCTAGGAGGAGGCGAACTGCGCGGGGCTTCTTGCTGGCGTGGAGGCTGGCTGAAAGATGGTTGGCTTCTCTCTTGCTGCCTCTGTGTATTGTGCTGCTGATGCCTTGGCTCAGATTGTTGTTGTCTTGGCCTGCTTTCAGTTTCGGTTCTCCGTTGCTCAACAGGTCTTGTCATTTGAGGACTTCTGTATTCCCTTGTGCTTCTTGGTTGCTGATAGCTTGGAGGCGTGTATGATCGCGGGCGCTGCTGCTCAGGCTGGCGCAAAGTGGGTTGGTTGTTCTCAGGTTGTCTTTGGGGTCTGTCGGGTTGCATCTCACGGGGAGGCGATTGTGGCGCCCGTTCAGTGGGTTGTCTTTGGATGCTTGGTGATGGATTCTCCCTAACTTGTCTGCCGCCTTGTGGATCCCTTTCAATAGGTCTATTCCCATCAAACTGTTCCCGTGGCTGTCCTTGTACGCGCCCTGACTCTCTTTCGCGTGGTGCTGCAGTACCGCCCGTTGCCCTTGGGTTTTCTGCATCACCACCGGGTCTGCCTGTTGCTGGTTGTCCAACTTGACCTCCGCCTGGTTGGGTAGTTCGTCCGCGCTCAGAAACACCAACGGTGGAGCCCCCAGCTCTGCCGGGTGTGGTAGTGCCACCTTGTATGCCGCCGGGCTGCATATTACGACCGCGCTCAGATACTCCGCTGCCTGGAGTGGTTTGTGTTCCAGGTGTGACAGGTGGGTTTTCTCTGTTGCGCCCCTCAAAACGCTCCGCAAAAGAAGGTACACGACCCTCGCTAATGCCTCTACCTGACCCAATTACAGTGCCTGTAGCTCCCCTATGTCCGTATAGGTAATTGCTTCTGTCTCTGCTGTTGTAAATGTATTGGAAATTTGCAGGGTTGCTCCACCATCCGCGGTGAAACCCAGCGTGGAAGCCAGCCCAATATCCTTGGTTCCAACCACCCCAAAATCCCGAACGACCCCACCACATTTGTCTGTTCCAATGTGTGTTCCACGACCACCAACCCCAATGGTTTTGAGAAAAATGCCATGGCGAATACCAATGAAATGGGGAAGCCCAAGAGTACCAATAAAATCCAGGCTGAAAGTGCATAAATGCAGGAAAATGGAATGCCAAAGAGCCAAATCCATGATAGATGCTCACTCCAAAATAATGGGGGTTATGTGTGTACCAAAACATATTGGTAAACCATGGGTCGAAATACGACCAGCTAAATAGTGGGCGATGAAACCTTCTAATGCGCGATGCAAAAGAAAAATCGTGCATAAGCTCATCTTTGTAAAAGTGGCGCGTAGATCTAAGGTTGCCCGAATCTTCATAATAAGTTTGATTGTTTTCGGTGTAATACTGCTCATCGTAGTACTCCGTGTACTCTTGATGTTGTTGCTGGGAAACAGCATTGGCAGGCATTCGATGGTTGTCTTGTGCCATGCCCTGCCCCCTTGGTATATCTTGCTGTGCTTGCCTTATGGGAGCCTGTCGGGGTATATAATAAATTCCATCTGCCTCGCTTGATGCAAATCTGGTTGTGGTGCAACTCCCCAACAGCATTGCTACGGCTGCTGAAAGTAAAAGTAGGGTTTTCATGGCGACCTCCTTATGTGATTTTATTGCTGTTAGAATAGGGAAATTTTAATTGGGGTTTTTCGTAATTTTGCCCAGTTTTTCAACATCAAATTTAGCACAAATTTTATACCAAAATATTTTATGGCCAAGGATTTATCAATGCGCGAAGAGAACTACTCCAAATGGTACAACGATATAGTTCAAAAGGCTGGCTTAGCAGAAAATTCAGCCGTGCGAGGGTGTATGGTTATCAAGCCCTATGGATATGCCATTTGGGAGAAGATGCAAGCGGCATTAGACAAAATGTTTAAAGATACCGGGCATTCCAACGCATATTTCCCGATTTTTATTCCCAAATCCTTCTTTAGCAAGGAAGCCGCCCATGTGGAAGGTTTTGCCAAAGAATGTGCAGTAGTTACGCACTACCGATTGAAGAATGCTCCCGATGGCAGTGGCGTTGTAGTAGATGAAGATGCAAAACTCGACGAAGAGCTTATCATTCGACCCACTTCGGAGACAATCATTTGGGATACTTATCGTGGATGGGTGCAATCGTATCGCGATTTGCCAATCTTGATAAACCAATGGGCCAATGTGGTAAGGTGGGAAATGCGCACTCGCATGTTTCTTCGCACAGCCGAATTCCTGTGGCAGGAAGGACATACGGCACATGCCACCGAAAAGGAAGCAATGGAAGAAGCCGAACGAATGTTGGGCGTTTATTCTGATTTTGCGCAAAGTTTTATGGCAATACCCGTACTGAAGGGCACCAAATCGGCAAATGAAAGGTTTGCCGGTGCCATAGAGACTTTTTGTATAGAAGCGCTTATGCAAGATGGAAAGGCACTCCAAGCCGGTACTTCCCATTTCTTAGGACAGAATTTTGCTAAAGCTTTCGATGTGAAGTTTACAAGCAGTGAGGGAAAGTTGGAGTATGTTTGGGCAACTTCTTGGGGCGTGTCAACGCGATTGATTGGGGCGCTTATCATGGCGCATTCAGACAATCATGGTTTGGTATTGCCGCCAAAGCTGGCTCCTATACAAGTGGTTATAGTGCCCATTTACAAGAACGATGAGCAAAGGCAGTTAGTGGTTGCAAAAGCAAACGCAATCAAGGATATTCTTGTTAAAAGCAATGTTTCCGTAAAAGTTGATGATCGGGATGCCTACAAGCCTGGCTGGAAATTTAATGAGTATGAAGTAAAGGGTGTTCCGCTTCGTATTGCAATAGGTCAGCGCGATGTGGAGAATGGCACATTGGAGCTTGCCCGCCGAGATACTCTTACCAAAGGCGTATATCAAGAAGATGCTATAGCCGAAACGGTAGCAAAGCTACTCGACGAAATTCAGGAAAATCTATATAAGAAGGCATTGGACTTTAGAGAAGCCCATACCACCAAAGCAGATACTTGGCAGGAATTCAACGATTTGTTGGACAACAAAGGTGGATTTATATTGGCGCATTGGGATGGTACTGCGGAAACGGAGGAGAAAATCAAGGAAGAAACCAAAGCTACCATCAGGTGCATCCCATTAGAAAATAATTTGGAAACAGGCGTTTGTATTTACACAGGAAAACCTTCATCACAGAGGGTTGTGTTTGCGAGAGCTTATTAGTGCGCCTGCAAATTTATAAATTGGCACTTTTTTTGCTTCAAAAGTTGCTACATTTGAAGTAGAAAGTAAAGCTATGAGAATAATTCTTTTTTTTGCAATTATCGGTTTGAGCTTCAACCTGTGGGGAAATAACAATACGGCAGTATTAGACTCAATGGGATTGAGGGTAAATGTGCGGCATGACCCAAAGGTGGATGCCCTGCTCAGTTACCACCGAAATGTTGTAGCCGCAGAGCAAGGGACTCAAGGCTTTAGGGTGCAGATATCAGCAGATTCCGGCAACCAATCTAAACAAAGAGCGCAACGGTCAAAAGCTGCTTTCAATGCAATGTTTCCAGAAGTAAATTCCTATATTATCTTCGATTCTCCAGAGTTTAAGCTCCGTGTAGGTAATTTTCGAACAAGGCTCGATGCTCATCGTTTTTTGGAGCAAATATCGGGGTTGTATCCTGCCGCATTTATTGTTGTGGACAGGATAAGCTTCCCCGATTTTAATCCCTAACCTTCCCTTTTTGCTTAATTGCGATTTACAGCATTGAGGTCTTCATAAGCCAATTTTAGGCGATCGCGCATCTTTTCTTCTCCTTTGCGCAGCCATACCCTTGGGTCGTAATACTTCTTGTTGGGCTTGTCGTCTCCTTCGGGATTACCAATCTGCCCTTGAAGGTAGCCGGAATTTTTCACATAGAAGTCCTTTATACCTTCCCAAAATGCCCACTGTGTATCGGTATCAATATTCATTTTCACCACACCATATACGATCGCTTCACGAATCTCTTCGCGCGATGAGCCACTTCCTCCATGGAATACAAAGCTTACAGGCTGTTCGGCTGTGTTGAAATGCTTTTGTATGTATTGCTGGGAGTTTAGCAGAATTTTAGGCTCAAGCTTTACATTGCCGGGCTTATACACTCCATGCACATTACCAAAAGACGCGGCAATGGTAAACTGATCGGAAACAGCCATAAGGGCTTCATACATTTGGGCAACCTCTTCGGGCTGGGTGTATAACTTGGAGCTCTCTACGCCTGTGTTGTCCACACCGTCTTCTTCTCCACCGGTTACGCCAAGCTCCACCTCGAGGGTCATACCCAATTTTTTCATGCGCTGCATGTAGGCAACACTTATACTGATGTTTTCCTCCAAGCTTTCTTCCGATAAGTCGAGCATGTGCGAACTGTATAAGGGTTTGCCATATTTGGCGAAATGCTCTTCGCTGGCATCCAACAAACCATCTATCCAAGGCAGAAGTTTTTTTGCGGCATGGTCGGTATGCAAAATTACCCGCACTCCATATAATTTCGCCATAGCGTGGATGTGCATGGCACCCGAAACAGCCCCTGCAATAGTAGCACGGTGGTTGTCGTTGTTCAATGACTTGCCGGCATAGAATTGTGCCCCTCCATTGCTAAACTGAATAATCACCGGCGAATTTACATCGCGGGCTACCTCCAAAACGGAGTTTACTGTATTGGTGCCGGTTACATTAATGGCAGGCAAAGCAAATTGGTGCATCTTGGCAATGCGAAAAATTTCCTGAACATCCCTACCCGTAACAACACCCGGTTCAATATGCATTAACAGGTTGTTTAACATTGTTTTAGTGATTTTAGTTTAACTTAATTGGCATTTTTTCAAAGGTACATATTTTACTTGCCTCCAATGAAAATGCAGCCAATATTTACATAAGCAAAAGTACAAAAGGCTACATGCTCGATTTTTGAAAATAAAACCACTGAAAAATTGTCCATTAGCTTGATTTTCATTTTTCAGTAACCATGTGAATAGATTTAATTGGCTGTAAAATTTTTTGAGTTGTTGTAAAATTAGGCAATCTTAGGCTGCTTAAGTTGTCTCTACTTCCAGTGTTTTGCTTTAGTTGAATGCAAATTACAAGGAGGATAATGCGGTGAATCATATTAATAATGTACATTTACAATCCTGCAACTTGTCTTGATGGTCATTGCAGTGGATGCATTTTAGATTACAGCATTATCATAAATGAAAAAAGAAAAACTCAGGATTGCCGTAAATACCCGTCTGCTATTGCGTGGCAAATTGGAGGGTATTGGTTGGTTTACTTTCGAGGCATTTAGCAGAATTGCGGCACAACATCCGGAAGTGGAGTTTTATTTTTTATTCGACAGACCTTACTCTCAAGAATTTGTTTTTGCGCCAAATATAACGCCTGTGGTGTTGTTTCCCCAAGCGAGGCATCCGATTCTGTATTTACTCTATTTTGAAATAGCCATCACAAGGTGGCTTGCCCGAATGTCGCCCGATCTGTTTGTTTCGCCCGATGGTTTTCTATCGTTGTCGTGGGCAGGTAAGCAACTCTCGATTATCCACGATTTGAACTTTATGCACCACCCTGACTTCTTGCCTTGGGCTGAGCGAATTTACTGCCGAAGTATGTTTCCCTTATTTGCTCGCAAAGCCGAGCGCGTAGCAACCGTGTCGGAGTATTCTAAAGTAGACTTGGAAAAGACATTTAAGCTACCAGGAGGGAAAATAGATGTAGTTTACAATGGTATTAATCCCATATTTGTGCCCTTAGCAGAAGAAGATGCAATGGAATGCAGAGCAGAAACTACAGGCGGTGTTCCTTACTTTGTGTTTGTTGGCTCGTTGCACAAGCGAAAAAACATTGAAAATATGCTTTTGGCCTTCGACCATTTTAAAAGCAGCTATGCAATGCCATTTAAGTTGATAATTGTTGGCGAACACATGTTTGGCAAGAGCTATTTGAATGCAACATTAGAAGGTATGCGCTTTTCTTCGGATGTGGTTTTTCTTGGGCGGCTCTACAAGGAAAATCTTCATAGGGTTGTAGCTTCAGCACATGCATTGTTGTTGGTGTCTCATTTCGAGGGGTTTGGAGTTCCTATTGTGGAGGCTATGCGCTGCGGTGTGCCGGTTGTTACTTCCAATGTGTCGAGCATGCCCGAGATAGCCGGCGATGCTGCACTGCTGGTGTGCCCAAAGGATGTAAGTCAAATTTCCGATGCGATGTTGAGCTTGGCAACCAATACCGAGCTTTGCAATGATTTGATTAACAAAGGATTTAGTGTTTCTGCAAAATTCACTTGGGACAAAACCGCTAAACGGTTGTGGGATTCTATTATGAAATGCATTGAATAGAGGATTAAAAAACAGGGAAACAATCGTTTGTGTATTTAATTTTGTTTTATGAATGTCGTAATTCCCTAATTTTAAATACCTTTGCAGGCTGAAAAACACATTGAGAAGTGCAAGCATTCTAAACAATTTTACTTCGATATGCGTTTTTCTTTAGAACGCCTTTTTCAACAATTTTTTACAAACCCATATTAAACCAATTTAAGTGATGCGCTCATCTTTTCTAAAAACCGCCATAGGTTTTATTTTGGATGTAATCTCCGAGAAACTCTGGGTCAACAGCGGTTTGGCGGCAATCAGACACAATGTTGCAATAGTAAAACTGCAAAGTGCCACCACAGGTGAATCCTTAACTGCCAGCAATTTTAATAAGCATCGTTTGGCAGGTAATGAATCATGCTGTAAAGCTTTACATCAAAAATCCGCTCTACGCACTTTTACTGGAATCTTTCTGGTTGCTTTCTTAGGGTTGATGCTCAATGGGTGCGGACAAAAAGCAAGGGAGGAGGCCGAGCGGTTAAATCAGGAGAACCTTGCGTTGCAGCAGCAGTTGGCTGGGCAAGAGGAAGCTATTAGCCAGTTTTTGGGTTCTATCAACGAAATAGAGGAAAATCTTGCGCTTATTAGAGAGAAAGAGCGGATTATTTCTCAGGGTACTCGGGGTAATGTAGAGGGGCAGCCCGATCAAATGGAAAGAATTAACGAAGACATCCGCCTTATTGGGGAGTTGATGCAGCGCAACCGCCAGCTGATGAACAGGCTAAACCGCGACCTGCGCAATTCCAATCTGCGATTGGGAGAGTTTGAGCAGAGGGTAGCACAACTCAACGAAAGATTGGTGGAAAGAGAAAACGAAATTGCACTGCTCAAAGATGAACTTAGCAGGATGAATCTTAGGGTGGATTACCTTACACTTGCTATTGATACTTTGCAGCAGGAAGTTCAAGATCGAGCGCGCACCATCGAAAGGAAAACCATGGAGATCAATACAGCATTCTATACAATGGGGTCGAGGCGCGAGCTGCTCGAATGGGGTGTGATTACCCGTGCAGGAGGTTTTCTTGGAATAGGAAAAACCAATAGATTAAGTTCAAACTTCGATCATGCGCAATTCAACAGAATTGATATAACCAACACAAAGGAAATAACCATCGCAGGTGTGCAATCTACATTTATCACACCGCATCCCGAAGGAACCTACGAGTTTCGCTATGCGGAAGGTATCAAAACCTTGGTAATTTTGGATTCAGAGAAGTTTTGGAGCAACTCCCGTTACCTGGTGATCGAAATTACTCGATAGTCCTTACCCTTGTTTGGCACAAAATATTTACTCAGGCAATTCTTTGCTGGTGGTGTGCTATATGGATGCAATGATAGACTGGTTGTATGGATTTTTAACCTGTAATTTTCTATCGGCTTAAGGCATAATTCAAATGCTTCGATATTCATTCTTTGTGTAAAGCACTTGAAAATGGAGTGTTTTACAGTGTTTGATGGCTTGCACTCGATAATGTTGCTATGTTAATAGAAGCCGATTTTGGGAATCATCGGTTTTTAAACACTTTTCTAATAATTTTTTTGGATTAATTTTGTGCGCCCAATGTGGTGCACTAATAATTTGTAACAGTCTATGAGAGAAAACACAAGAGTTACGGTCAAGTATTTGCTGAAAAACGATGTCGCACACCTTGTTGGCCAAGAAGTATTGGTAAAAGGATGGGTGCGATCCAAGAGAGGCAACAAAAAGGTGAATTTCATTGCTCTTAACGATGGATCTACTATCCACAGCATTCAAATAGTTGTGGATGTGTTGGAAATAAATAATGATGAGCTGCTCAAGAAAATTACCACCGGTGCCTGCATTGGTGTAAAAGGCACTCTTGTAAAATCCTTAGGGCAGGGACAAGAAGTAGAAATCGCAGCTAAGAGTATTGATGTGTTTGGCCAAGCCGACCCCGAAAAATATCCCTTACAAAAGAAGGATCATTCATTTGAGTTTTTGCGCGAAATAGGGCATTTGCGTCCTCGCACCAACACTTTCGGTGCAATTTTTCGAATGAGGCATGCCTTGTCGTTTGCTATACATAAGTTTTTCAACGATGCCGGCTTTTTCTATTTGCATACTCCTATCATCACAGCATCCGATGCCGAAGGTGCCGGAGCCATGTTTAGGGTAACTACATTAGACTTAAACAATTTGCCAAAAAAAGAAGATGGAGCCATCAACTTCGACAACGATTTCTTTGGTAGAGAAACCAACCTTACTGTATCGGGTCAGCTCGAAGGAGAATTATGTGCAATGGCACTTTCCAATATTTACACCTTCGGTCCAACATTTAGAGCAGAGAACAGTAATACCACAAGACACCTTGCCGAATTCTGGATGATAGAACCCGAAATGGCGTTTTACGACATAAAGGACAATATGGATTTGGCCGAGGAGTTTCTTAAATACCTTAT
>DMJL01000025.1 GCA_003451785.1 Bacteroidales bacterium | reverse complement strand
GGAAAGCAGGTTTTGAAGAATGCTAATGCAATGGCTAATGCGTTTTTGAGTCTGGGATATCATATCACTTCGGGTGGTACGGATAATCACTTGATGCTTATTGACCTGCGGTCGAAATTTCCCGAAATATCGGGAAAGAAGGTTGAAAATACCCTTGTGCATGCCGATATCACCATCAACAAAAACATGGTGCCTTTCGATACCAGATCGCCATTTTTAACTTCAGGTATCAGAATCGGCGCACCCGCAATCACAACCCGTGGTCTCCAAGAAGCGCAGGCTGTGAAGATTGTAGAATTCATAGATGAGGTAATTTCGAATATAGACAATCCCCAAGCCATTGAGGCTGTGCGAATGAAAGTTCACAAACTTATGGCAGATTATCCGTTGTATGCTTTCTAATTGCCTTTGCTGCAAATAGCCAAGTTACAAGTTCGCAACATTGCAGACAAAGTTACAACCATCAAAAGGGGGCAATGAGCTGATTATTATGAATGTTGACGATGGAAATAAAATACATCAGAAGCATCATTGTGGTAATTTAAGCAAAATGCTGCCCCTTTTGTTTTTCAAAGGATGGATTTTAACTGCATTAAATACTGCTTTTAATACTGCGTATCTAAAATCCTGCTTTGTGTTGAGTACACATTGGGGAGTGTAGTATTCTGTGTCAGGGACGGCAAAATATTTTAAAAAAGGCTCTTTTAATAAAATATTGGGGGGTTTTGGTTTAGAAATTTGCAGAACTTCGGTTCTCGCACATACAAGTCTGAAAGTTGATGGAGTTTTATTATGACCTTTTTAAGAAAAAATAATCTATAAATGAAGACAATTGCTTTGATGCGACATGGCAAGGCGGCACAATCATCAGAAAATAATGCCGATATGTCTCGAGTATTAACGAAAGCCGGGCGAATCGAATCTTTGGAGATGGGCAAATGGATGAAAAAGCAGGGCTTTGTTCCAAACTTTATTATCGCCAGCCCTGCCTTGAGAACCCATGAAACAGCAACCATTTTAGCAGAATATTTTGCTTTAGATACCCAAGAGATTCTATTGGATAGACGATTGTATGAAGCCAGTACTGACGACCTGCTAGAGGTGATTTCTGAGCTTCCCGATTCTAAAGATAATGTGCTTTTGGTGGGGCACAATCCTTCGCTTACATGGGTAGGCTCCCGGCTCGGCCCTTCCGAAGGATTTGTGTTCGTCCCTTCTGCCGTGTTATGCAATTCGTTTCTTGTAGATTCTTGGGCTGGGATTCTACACAGCGATACTAAAATGTGTTTTCATCACTATCCGGGAAAAGCATTGCATTAATCCGTGAACAAATACGGTGGGCTTTTTGTAATTTCTAAGGATTAGGTTTTGTGAAGAAAAGGTAGGCTGCAAGAACAGTAAAAAAAGTTATTTTTGTTTTCATTACACGGACGAAAATATAATTGCCATGCTTGAAATTAATTCGGAACAAGAAAAAGCTGAAATAAGCAGGCGCTATAGAAAGTTGCTCCGATCGTGCCGCCCCAATACCCCGCTAGAAAGCAAGCAAATGCTACGAAAGGCTTTTGAATTTTCGGTGGATGCTCACAAAAACCATCGCCGCAAAAGTGGTGAGCCATATATTTTTCATCCCATAGCCGTTGCTCAAATTGTTGCCGAGGAAATAGGTCTTGGGGCTACAAGTATGATATGTGGTTTGATGCACGATGTAGTTGAGGACACCGATTACACAATCACAGACATTCAAAATATTTTTGGAGAAGAAATTGCAAAGATTATTGATGGTCTTACCAAGATTTCCGACATTTTCGATCAGACATCATCGGTGCAGGCCGAAAACTTCCGCAAGATGCTGCTTACCCTCTCCGATGATGTGCGGGTGATTCTCATAAAGCTTGCAGATAGATTGCACAATATGCGTACTTTGGAGTCGTTGCCGCCAAAAAAGCAATTGAAGGTGGCCAACGAAACCTTATACTTGTTTGCTCCCTTGGCTCACCGTTTGGGTTTTCATGCCATTAAAAGTGAGTTGGAAGACTTGTCGCTAAAATACACCGACCCCGAGATATATCACACCATAACCCAAAAGTTGGTGGACTCAGAAGAGGAGCGCAACAAGTTTATCACTTCCTTTTCGTTGCCCATAAAAAAGGTGTTGAACACCGAAGGCTTTAAATATACCATTCAAGGCAGAACCAAATCCATTAGCTCTATCTGGGGCAAGATGCAAAAAAAGGAAGTGCCCTTCGAGGAGGTTTACGATGTGTTTGCCATAAGAATAGTGATTGATACACCCGAGCAACGCGAGAAAGCCGATGCATGGAAGGCATACAGCATTGTAACCGATATTTACAAACCCAATCCCGATAGGTTGCGTGACTGGCTCTCTACACCAAAAGCCAATGGCTACGAGTCGCTGCACACTACGGTTATGAGCAAGACCGGCAAATGGGTGGAGGTGCAAATACGGTCGCGTCGCATGGACGAAGTGGCAGAAAAGGGGTATGCAGCCCATTGGAAGTACAAGGAATCCAAAGTTGCAGAAACAGGTATTGATAAATGGTTGCGAAGAATCAGAGAAATCCTGAAAACACCAGAACAGGATGCATTGGATTTTGTAGAGGATTTCAAGATGAATCTCTTCACCGACGAGATTTTTGTGTTTACACCCAAAGGCGAATTGCGTACTCTGCCGTTAGGAAGTACTGCTTTGGATTTTGCTTATAGTATTCACTCCGAAATAGGGAATCACTGCTTGGGGGCCAAGGTAAACAACAAACTTGTGCCATTGAGTTATGAGCTAAAAAGTGGCGATCAGGCTGAAATAATCACATCTGTAAAGCAACACCCCAAGACAGACTGGCTCACCTATGTGAAAACAGCTAGGGCCAAAGGCCGCATAAAGGCTGCCCTGAAAGAGTCTAAGAAAAAGCAAGCCGAACTGGGTAAAGAGATTCTGGATCGGAAATTGCGGGCACTTAAAATTGACAACAATCCCGGCAACATTCAAAAGCTGGTAGATTACTTCAAACTCGGTTCCCCTCTCGATTTATATTACGATGTGGCAGTGGAAGTGATTGGTCAAAAGGAATTGAAAGCGTACCAAACTGAGGTAGAAAAAAGCGGAATTTTTGGATACTTTAAAAGCCAATTCGGAAAATCGCGGGAGGCTGTTCCCATTGAGAAACCAACCATTGATCCTATTCGTGAAAAACTCAAATCGCATCCCGACACCCTGCTCATCGGCGACTCATTAGACAATCTTGCATATACCCTTTCGCCCTGTTGCAAACCTATACCGGGCGACGATGTGTTTGGCTTTGTTACCATTGGCGAAGGAATAAAAATACATAGAAATAATTGCCCTAATGCAGTGCAGTTGCTTTCAAAGTTTGCCTATCGCATTATTAAGGCAAAATGGATTACCAACAAGAATATCGCGTTCTTATCAGGTATTCGTATCGAGGGAATTGACGAGGTGGGCATTTTGCGAAATCTTACCAATGTAATCTCCAACGAGTATAACATCAACATTAGAGGTATAAACTTCGAATCCAACGCTGGCACTTTCGCCGGTACAGTTATGCTTTACATACAGGATACCCAACACCTGAACAATTTGATTAATAAATTGAAAAAGATGAAAGGCGTGAATTCCGTATCGAGAATTGGGAAAGAGTAAATCCCCGTTTTCCCTTAATTTTCAAAAGTTAAGCCCACTTATCTTTATTTGGTTTGGATAAATTTTAATTATCTTTGTGCAGAATGATGGCAAGCAATCGTGCCCATTTGGGAATAGTTGCTTCAATCAAAATAAAGGAGAACTGCATTATGAAAGACAAGAAGGCCAGTCAAGAGCTATTCGCAACGGTTAAGAATATTTTTACATCCTACCTTGTTTCCAACGGTCATAGAAAAACTCCCGAACGGTTTACCATCTTGAAAGAAATATACCTTACCGATGGGCATTTCGATGTGGAGTCGTTGTATATTGCAATGAAAAACAATAAATATCGTGTAAGTAGAGCCACCATCTACAACACCATCGAGTTGCTTCAGAATTGCAATCTAGTGGTGAAGCACCAATTTGGCAAAACAGTTGCCCAATTCGAGAAGTCGTTTAAGTACCGCCAGCACGATCATGTTATTTGCACAGTGTGCAACAAAGTTTTAGAGTTTTGCGATCCGCGGCTTCAGGAAATTCAGAATTCTGTTGAGCAATTTCTGAAATTTACTATTACCCATCGCTCTTTTGTGCTATACGGTCAATGCCATAGTTGCGAGAAGGTTATGGAGAACTAATCCCGGCAGAAAGCCTCCCCTTAGGAAATTGGTGTTGAAATTGTATTACATTTGCATAGTGGAAGGCAGTGGCCTTACCGCTTTTTTTATGTTCAAATTTTTCATGCCATGAATACAGGTAGCAAGGTAGATGTGTTGTTGGGGATGCAATGGGGCGATGAGGGAAAGGGTAAAATAGTGGATGTTCTCTCTCCCGAGTATCAGATTGTGGCGCGGTTTCAGGGCGGGCCCAATGCCGGTCATACTCTTGAGTTCGACAACAAGAAATTTGTGCTGCATACCATACCCTCGGGTATTTTTCACCCCCAGTGTATGAATCTTGTGGGAAATGGCGTTGTGATTGATCCTTGCATACTTGCCCGCGAATTTATAAAAACCGAACTTCCAGCAGATGAATTGCGCAAAAGGTTGTTGTTCTCGGCAAAAGCTCACCTCATACTACCTTCGCATAGGCTGCTCGATGCAGCCCTAGAGGCCCGCAAAGGTGAAGGCAAAATTGGCAGCACCCTCAAAGGAATTGGTCCTGCTTATACCGACAAAGTAGCCCGCAGCGGTTTGCGCATAGGGGATTTATTGCAAGATAATTTCCGCCATAAATATCTTGAGTTGCAAAAAGTGCATCTTCAAACCATACATAGTATGGGCTACTCTTTTGCAGACTTTACCATAGAAAATTTGCCTTATGCAGATTACGAAAAACTATGGTTCGATGGATTGGAGCAACTTTCGACGATGAAAATTGTGGAGGGCGAGCTGTATATAAATCAAGCTATTGCAGATGGGAAAAAGATTTTGGCAGAAGGTGCCCAAGGGACACTTTTGGATATTGACTTTGGATCATACCCCTTCGTAACATCCAGCAACACCATTGCAGCAGGGGCTTGTACCGGATTGGGATTGGCACCGTCGAAGTTAGGGGAGGTGTTGGGTATTTTCAAGGCATATTGCACTCGTGTGGGTAGTGGCCCATTTCCTTCCGAATTGCTGAATGATATCGGTGAAACCTTGCGAAAAATAGGCAATGAATTTGGTGCCACAACCGGAAGACCACGAAGGTGCGGCTGGCTCGACCTGCCCGCTTTGAAATATGCAACCATGCTAAATGGAACTACACAACTTTTTATTACCAAAGTAGATGTGTTAAATACCTTCTCAAGGATAAATGTATGCATAGGATATAGGTACAAGGGCAAAGAAATATCTTATCTGCCCTCAGGATACGCTCCCGAAGCCTTGGAACCAGTGCTGCAAGAAATTGATGGATGGCAATGCGACCTTGAAGCAATAAATTCATTCGATGAGCTGCCGTCACAATTACAAGCATACATACGGTTTATCGAAGAATATGTGAATGTGCCTGTAGTGTTGGTTTCTACGGGGCCGAATCGCCACCAAACCCTTGTGAGAAATTAATCTGCAAGCAATGAAAAGCATATGCAATGCTTTGCGTAGCTTCTACTACTTCCTTACTCCGGCGGGTCGCAAGTTACTCAGAAGATGGATTTTCTTTCCTGTGGATTTTGGGGAATACATTGTAGGGGTACGAAAACCGCTTGTGCCGCCCAAAGGATTGATTTTTGTGGGAAGGGGCGATTTTGAAAAGGTTGGAGACAGCCTTCTTGCGCTTATTCAATCTACCTGCCCTATAAAACCACATCATCGTGTATTGGATGTGGGATGCGGCATAGGAAGGCTTGCGCGCCCGCTCACAACTTTCTTAGACAGCAATGGGAGCTATTCAGGCTTCGATGTTGAAGAAGATGGCATTTCATGGTGTAAAAACCAGTATAAGCATTTTCCTAATTTCCGTTTCGACCATGTGTCGCTTTACAACGACCTTTACAACAACAATCAAGCTTTGCAAAAGCCGGAGGAACTCAGTTTTCCGTATGCACAAGAAAAGTTTGATTTGGTAATACTTACTTCAGTTTTTACACACATGATGCCCGATGCTTTCGAGCGTTATGTTTCAGAAATCTGTCGGGTATTGAAGCCCGGTGGTACTTGCTTTGCCACAGCAAACATTGTGGACGATGAAATAGAAAAAAACCACCACAAGAAGCTAAATCAATTCTTTCCATATTCCCACGGGAGTGTCTATTTACACAATCTTCTCGTGCCAAGTGCCAATGTGGCGAATCCTTTTTGCTTGAGTGAAGCAATGGGTCAACTTATTGCATAGACTGTTGTTACAAACTATAGGCTTGTTGACCCACAGGTTCTGTGTATGTAAAGCAAAATCTTAGGAAAAAACAACCTTACTGATTGTGTTTTTTCTTTGAAACAATTCAGTTGATATATCAGCCGGCAAAAACAGAGGTTGGCATTCGATACTTGCTACTTCTCCACTTGTATATTCGATTCTGGCTTTGGTAGGGTTAGCATTCTCTATCACAAAACTGGTGTTGAAAAGCCTGAAAGCGCACCTGCCAGCTTCATCAAAAAGATTGTTGGTAAGCAAACTTTTTTGAAGCCCAAGCATACCGTTTTCGACCCGTATTCCCAATTCATTGAATCTGCTTAATACATCCTCCTTTACTTGGCCTGTGAGCCCTGGTTGCTGGGCACCCATCATTTGGGGTGTGTGAGAATATGGATCGGTGGGGAAAGCACCATAATCCTGAGGTTTTTTGTGTATTCCGATTCCCTCACGGATTTGCTGATAATACGAATACAATGATGGCAAATCGTTGCTTCGAGGTTTTTGGTTTTCAAAATGGGTTATACATTCCCCCACAGTCAGTAATAGTTTGGAAATCATGTGCCAGTAGATGGAGCCTAAGCCCTCATACTTATAGAATGAGCCAGACCTGCCAGTAAAGTACCTGTGCGAAAAACCCTGCTCATAAATACCCTCGATATTCGAGATTTCTTCCGAAGTAAGATTGCTTTCGCTTCTCGATGCATACTCCTGAAGCCTTTCGCGTAGAATGCGGGAGTTTTGGAGATCGGAATTGAAGTATAAATTGCCCGCTTCATCTTGTTTTACAATTCCGGTTTTGCCTTCCTTCAATTGGTTTTTGAGCCACAAAGATTTATCTATCAAATGTGATTTTATGCGATTTTTTTCCATAAAACCAGGCAAATCACGCCAAGGATATAGCATGAAACTTTTTTGGTCAGGTCTCCACAAATTGCTTTCAAAAAGAGCTTTGAGCAATGCCTTAGTTTGCGCAAGATTGAGAATACCACTTTTGAGTACTGCTACCTGCCCTTCGAGCATTAGGTCTAAGTGGTTCACATCTATTCCGTTCTCCTTAAATTCCAAAAGGTTGTAGGAATGATACAAACCGTCATTACGGCGGCTTGCCAAAAGATAGTGATTGGTAGTATGTAACAAATGGCCTAAAAACTCCAAAAGATTGTCTTTTGAGATGGTTCGAAATTTACCGCCAAAACCTGCATAAACACTCTCCCTGTAATGCTCGCCAGCCAAACCCAGAGCATCGGTAATTGCCTTTCGTGAACTTGGGCTAAATCCGCCACGCAATTCGGGTGCGAACATTGAAAAAACACTGGAAATATTATTATAGAAACTCCAAACTTCCATCCCAAGGGTAAAAGAAGTTTCTTTGCTGTTTTGCAGAATTCCTAAAAGGAATTTTACAAAACGATGTATATGGCAAAGCGTAACCACAGATGCGCCATTTCCTACAAGGGCGTTATTGGCATCATTCCATTCTGGGCGTTGGGTGTTGAGCCAAATTCCTGCATCGGGCACAAAGTTGCTAAGTTTGGTAAGGAGGGCAACCATTATTTTTTCGATAAAACCACCTCGCTGCAACTCGCCATTGTGGTAATGTACCAATTTGGAATCATTTCCGTGGGATTGCACATTTTTTAACAGGTTTTTGTGCATTTCCCAATCGAAGATTATGGTATCCTTAGGATTTTGGAGAATTTCTTTGTATTTTTTAATTCTATAAGGTACTTGGGCATATACAAACAAATTGCGGCTTGCATAATTCATTAACGAACCTGGATAGAATTTTTCCTGTAGTTCCATGAGGCTCAACAGGTAAATTATTTGGTGGTCGCCCCAATATCCGATATAAGCCCACGGATTTTCTGGTTCAGGTACCTCCCAGTCGAAGCCCTGCCTTGTGAGGCGGTATGGATTGTACCCATCGGCAGTGGATGCATTGAGGAAACGGAATACCATTCCGGGGATAAATGCCGGAAACGACATACCCAATGCTTCCCAGTTTTGGAAAATATCACGCCAATTTCCTTGGTAGTTAAACGAAAGTTCCCCGTTCGACTCCTTTACCTTAATGTCAAAAAAGTTCCAGGGTCGGCTTGGGTCGCCATGCCGGCGACTGAATCCCAAAGGAAGGTATTCGTAAGCGAGTCTAAGAAGATCGTTATCAACATCGCAAATTTTCAAGATGCTGTTCAAGCATAGATTACTGTCCAAACTTGCAAGTACATTCCGATGCTTTTCGAGAATCAAAGGATTTCTTTCTTCGATGTGTTTTAAAAAATCCTTTTTGTCAATTTTATATCCCTGCTCAAATATTCCACCCCGCAAAAGGTTGAATAGTACATTGGCAAAATGCCTTCGGTCGTTCAGTGCGTCGCCTGTATGCTGTATGCCGTCAGCTGCTGCTACCAACTTGCTGAGCCTTTGGCTACATTGATCAACGCTTGTTTCAATATAATCAACAAGGTTGGGTTGCCTATCAATGATGTTTTGTATGCCCACAATCTCCGTGTGGTCTTTGGCTACATCTGCTACGATGTACCAAGTCTTTGATTCGGTTGCCGAAAGAGAAAAGGAAGATTTTAGCAAAAATGCCGTTTTTTGCCCAAAAATCCTGGGTTCAGCTTCCAATTGGGTTCCTTTTTTAAAATTTTGGATTTGGCTTGCCGAAAGGAGAATATTTTCTGGGTTTAAACCACAAGACCATACCAAGTTAGTTCGAAGCGCTTCATTAGGCTCTGCTCGGTCGATAGGCACAGATGAAAGGTAGAAAAGAGCCAAATTTTGCTCAGCTAATAACTCGCCAACTTTGTAAGCATCCATGAGTGTACTCATCATGCTTTGCGTTTCGCGACCAATGCCCCACGG
>DMJL01000037.1 GCA_003451785.1 Bacteroidales bacterium | reverse complement strand
CCAACGGTTGTGGGCTGAGTGAAACTCACCTTAAACCTTGCTGCATGGTCGCCTTGGGTAGCATGGAAGGCAAATTGCGGGTTCTGCCGCAAGTTGTGCACAGCTCCGGTGAGCAGGTCTCTAACAAACACATCGCCTTGTGCAAATACCCCATTGCTGGTTTGCAACGATAGGGTATATTGCCCTGTGGCAGGAGCGCGCAAGCCCAAGGTAAATTCCGAACTTTGATTCACCAGCGGCACGCTGTTTACAGCCAATTGCACTTGATCTGCAGATTGCGAGAAAAGCTGAGGCATTGCCGAGTTGAAGCTGAAAAACTTCAACGCATCGTTTCGATCGCGTTCCCAACGGCTATCGTTTACAAGGGCTAAGGTGGTTTGGTTGTATAAGTTGCCTTGCGAAAGCCGTAGTACCATGTTTTCCACAATAGGTTGGCTCTTGAAAGCCACTGCACCGGATGTGCGCATGGCGTTTGTGAAGGTGAAGGTGCCTGCAGTACTTGCTAAAACGAAAAATCCTTGGTTAGGAGCGATTAAAGCTCCCGGAGTTGCACCGTTTACGGTTTCGTATCCACCACCACCACCTAATAATGGATTATATATGTAGGCAAAATTATCTGCAAACGCAGTACGAACCGCAAGGTTCCAGTCTATCGCACTCGGATAGGGATTGCCCAACAAGTTCCAACCAGCCCATGTGGGACCAGTGGTACGCGTCAATGAATCAACAATGCTCCCTTGGTTTAGAGTGCCTGCAAAACTCCGCAAGGTGGCGTATGTAGCTCCGTACTGTACCAGATAACCGCGACCGGGAGCAAAATTTGTTTCAAAGCCAGTATTCAAGGCGTTGCCAGCTGCCCTTATATTTATCCAAGGGTGTGTGGCTTGGGATTGGTCAAACCTAAAGAAATCGAAATCGGTGGGAAGTGTGGCTACATTAGGCACAAAACCGGGTCGAATGGGTTGTGCTACCACAGGCGAACTGATAAAACGCCATCCATTGTCGCTTGGTATGTTTCGCTCCATGGTAGCTGATATATTGGCAGTGCTATGTATTAGCGATGCGCCGCTGCGAAGCACCAGACCGCTATTGCCGGCATTGTTGGTGAGGGTGCCAGCAGCGGTAAGGGTGCCTGTGATGTTAAGGGTGCGGGTAGGATTGACAGTAAGTGCGCTAGCGGCAGGAATGGTAACATTATGCAGCAAAGCTGTATTGTCGAGCACTACCCCGGCAGTGTTGTTAATGTTCAATGTGGAAAATGCCCCAGCAGTGATAGTTCCAGCACCAGAAATGGTTTGCGTAGTAGTGCCACTCAAATTTACAGTACCAGCAATTGACGGAGCAAAATTCAAAGTAGCACCTGCAGCAACTGTAATATTGCCTTTGATAGCATGACCCGGTGTGCCGGTCGTATTAAAGTTGAGTGTACCCACACTAATTATTAAATTATCAATGGACACAGATGCAGTCGCTACTGGTGAAATCGCTCCTGAAAAATTTAACTCAAAATTGGAATAAGTTCTGCCGCTGAATGCTGGTGCACCAGAAGTTAGATGTCTATACAAACTACCTGTTTGAAACACTACAACACTTAAGGGTTGCGCAGCTCCAAAGGGATTACTACCTGAATTATGATTATAAGTTGAGCCTGATGCAAAAATTACAGAATTTAAAGGAGTAGTTCCAAACGGATTTCCTGTAAAACCGGTTCCGGTGGTAAACTGGCTGCCTGAGTTAAAAGTAATACCATTAGCAATACCTGAGTTTAAACGATGAGCTGCTCCTGCCAAAGTCATGGAGCCACTAATAGAGCCTGTGGCTGTAGCACCCAAAGTAACACTTAGTGCATTGCTTCCGGTGAGATTCAACTCCGAACCAACCTCTACTATCAAATCGGTGCCAGCATCTCCAGCTATGGTTAGCGTAACAGCAGCACCTGCTTGAAGTGTAACTGGAGTATTGTTGCTTACCAATAATCTTGCAATGGTTTGTGTAGGAACAGCAGTTACTGTTACTGCAGCACCGTGATTGAATTGCAAAATATCGTTGTTAGCTGGAGTGGTTCTTGTTGGTGTCCAATTAGTTGCGGTTGTCCAATCTCCACTTGCTCCGCCAAACCAAGTGTAGGTTGTTTGCCCCCAAGCCCCTAAGGCTGTTATAAGGGGGATAATTAAAAAAAGTAATAGTTTTTTCATTGTGGATAATAATTTCGTGGGATTAAAGAGATTAAAGTTTTCTTTCGTTTTGCAGGGTAAATTATCATCAAGTGCATCAAGCTAAATGCACCATTTTTGTTGATTTTTAAATGCTTTGGGGTGTGTTCTTGTCATAAGGGTGGTTTTGGTTAAGACAATATTTTTGCAACTTTAACTTCCTGTTTTGACACCTTCTGCTGTGTAAAACAGGATGTGGAATTACTATTGTTGGATGCTTTTGTGCTTCTTTGGTTTAATTTGGAATTATGGGGTTTCAATGGGTTAGCTGCGTTGCCCTATGGCTTAGCTGGATGAATTGGTTTTTGGCTTTTACGAATTTTCTCGTTCCAAATAAGCCACATTGCAAAAATCACGGCATAAAACAGGGTTTTGAAAATGTAGTCGTGAAAGAAATGAAACATTCCTGGAAAGGGAATTTGTATGAGCAATAGACCCACAATGCGCACCAAGTTTGTAATGTGTATGATTATAATTCCAACCGGCACATACCATAGTTTGTGTTTTAGGGGTCCGGGGAAAAACACCATGATCACAATCCAATGCAGCCATTGTTTGAAGGTGATGCATTCGGGCGCAACAGTTACCCAGCTTTGCATCTGATGGATAAACAGCATAGCTCCCCTTTGATAGGTTTCTACACCCAAGAATGCCAACACTGCAAGACTTTGCTCCAATAGAACTTGTGCAACGGTTACAAACAACCAATCAATGGCATCGGCAATAGGAAAAAACCCCAGCCCCTTAGACCAGCCCAAGTATAGGAAATGAAACGAAAACAGCAGCACTAAAAAGTAAATAACATCTTTGGCAGGCTGCACTGCTTCGGGCAACTTCCATTTTGTGCCTTTGCCTTTAAAGGATAGAAAGGAAACCATGCGCAGAATCTTAATTATTTTCAAAATTACAGTAGAATTTTACATTAACAGCATCTTTTTAAGGATTGGTGTTATTTTTTTGTTTTGCTAAAATAAAGTTTTTGTGAAGGGAATGCGCGGAATGAACCGTTAGATGCGATTGGAGCATACTTGGGGGATGGGTGGTAATCGTTGTAGGTGTTGTAAGGGTTTTAATTGTTGTAGGCGTTGTAGTGGTTGTAATCGTTGAAATTTTGTAATTGTTGCCCTTCGACATTTTTTGCTTAATTACTTTACCTCCCTTTTGGAGAGGGTAGGGGGGAGGTTGGTGGTTGTTTTGCTTGAATTTTCAGGTTCCCACCGACTTTTGCAACTAATGGATAAGTTTGTGAAGTGAACTAAATACATCAGAAGGAAACCAATGAATTTTTGTCTGCAATGCGGGGGTTTCAAAACCCATTGCACTTTAAATCACCTCCCCAAATGCCATCAGATGCAGATGGAGCAGGACTTTGCCATTCCTATGGTGATAATTACCACGAATACCAAACCATTGACAGCTTCATGGCATTTTGCAAAAGATGGGCTAATACTTGCTTTAGAATGCAAGGACTACCTCCCGTAATAAGTTTTGCATAGGTCGTAAAGGGCCTTGTTGTCCATTGGATTTTTGCTGACGGGGCATAGCATTTCGTGGCGGTATTGAAAGTATCTGCCTGTTTTGCCTTTCAGGCTTTCATCGGTAGCCACCCAAACGGGGGTGTCGGCTCCTTTGCGTGGTGGGTCGGTAAAGAAAAATCCCAGATTGTTGCTTAGTTTGGAGTTTATCTCACCGGGATGGCAACTGTTTACAGTTACTTCCTTTGATTGATACAATGTTGCGAAATGGGCACTCAACATTCGGTTGGCCTGCTTTGATTGTTTATATGCAGCATCGTTGTCGTACTTTCGTTTGATAAACTCCACATCCGAAAGGTCAAGCCCACCGGCATAGAAACTTGCCACATTCACAATTCTACCCGAAGGGTTTATTTTTGGCATTAAATAATCCATGCACCACGCATATCCCAGCACATTGCAAGCCCATTGCATTTCAATTCCTTCCGGAGTTTCGAGTCTGGTCTTTGGCGTTGTGCCGGCATTGTTTATCAACACATCTGCGGATTCGTTGAGACTCAGGGCAAACGACCGTATTTCTGCCTCCCGCGAAAGGTCAACGCATACAGGTTCTATGCTGCTATTGCCCGAATTCTTGATTATCTCTTGGCAAACTGTTTTGATCTTGGTGGCATCTCTACCCAGCAAAATCAATCTCCAGCCATTCTCCGCCATTATCTCCGCAATAGCCCTACCTATCACTCCGTAAGCTCCTGTAACGATTGCAGTTTTTTGCATGGTTGGTGGGTTTTTCATGAATTAGAAAAGAATTTTGGGTAGTGATGTTTCAATAAGTTTTGGATAAAACCAGTTATGGGGTTTTTTGCAATTCCGGATTCTGCCCCTTGTCCATCTCTTCCAAAATCTTTTTTACTTCCTCCTCCGTTACATGCAATGCCTTCTTGCATTCGTTAATTAGGAAAGCCGCTCTTCTTACTTTTTCAGCAAGACTGTCAACCGAAATCTCGCTGTTTTCAATCACTGCCAAAAGCAATTCAAGCTCTTCTATGGCCTGTTCGTATGTTGGGTTATCGTTCATGGGATGGATGGATTTTTGTTATTTTGCTTTCTATTTCTCCCGAATACAAGCGAGTGGTGATGGTATCTCCGTCTTGCAGGTCTTCAACCGTATTTATTGCCCTTCCTTTGAGCAAGGTTATGGAGAATCCTCTTTTTAAAATACTTTCGGGGCTTAGGATTCTAATTTTCTCTTCATAGTGTACAAGGTTTTTTTGTTGAAGTTTGCAAAACCTATCGGCAGCTATTAAGAGCTTTGATTTCAAATGGTTTATAACGATTTTTTGGGTTTTGATGGTTCGCATGGAATAGGAAGTCAGCAGATTGGCTGTTCGGGCTGTTCGTTGCTGCTCCAAGTGCAAGGTGTTAATGGCTACCTTCGCAAGTTTTTGTTTTGCAATGGTTAAGCGGTCTTCAAACTCCTGAAAGCGACCAATGATAAAATATGCTACATCGGTTGGGGTTACTTTGTTTTGCCATGCAACCATTTCGGTGATGGTTTGGTTTGTGGCGTGCCCTATGCCTGTTATCACAGGTATTGGAAAAGTGGCAACTTCGCGGGCTAAAATAAAATGGTCGTAGCAATGCAGACCCACATCACCACCCCCGCCTCGGATAATTGCCACTGCATCAAACAAATGGGATACTTTCCTGATTTTGCGTAATTGGGATGTAATACTTTCCACAGCCTTGTCGCCTTGCAGCAATGCAGGGAAAAGGTGATGCCAACTGGAAAATTTATGCTTGTGCTGCGACAAAATCTGTAGCCAATCATGGTAGCCTTTGCTTGTTTCCACCGAGACTACTGCAATTCTTCGGGGAATTAGCGCAATAGTTTTAGCGTGGTTTAGCCCAAACACTTCCTCCGCATGAAGCCGCTCAATGTTTTTTTGCTTTTCCAATGCCATTTGCCCTAAGGTGAATGAAGGCTCTACCGATTGTATTTGTAGCGAAAAGCCATAAACCGCATGATAAGTTACAGTGGCTTTAAACAGAATGGTCATTCCTTCGGCCAAGGGTCTGCCAGCAATGTCAATAAACTGTTTGTTGATGGTTTTGTAGTCGCCTGCCCAAATGGTTGAGCGCATTTGGGCTACAATCTGATCTCCTGTTTTCTCTACAAGGTCGGGATAGCAATGCCCGCTTCGGGGGTAGAGATTCAATTTGGCAATTTCCGCTTTTATCCAATAGGCACCCGGGTAGCTTCGTTCGATTACCGAACGGATACTGCGCGACAGGTCGCTAAGGGAGTAAATATTTCGGCTCGATTCCATGAGCGAAATATACGAAAAAATATTTTTCGTAAAAAAATCAATTCTGGGATTTGGATTTATTCGCCTACAAATGCCTTATATGGGCAGCAGAAAACTGTAGCCTGAGATACAGTAATTATTTCTGAAATGCAGATGCCGCCAAAAGCCTGCCTGATTGCCGCGGGGGTTATAGCAAGACGGTTATAAGAAGGTTTTAATGGTCTTTTACAAACAATTTAAACCCTCTGCCATGCACATTGATAAGTTCCACATCTTCATCATCTTTGATGTATTTGCGGAGTTTTGCGATATACACATCCATGCTTCTGGCATTAAAATAGTTATCATCCAACCATATTTTTTGGAGTGCTTCCGATCGGTCTAATACTCCATTTATCCTATCGCACAGCATTTTGAGCAGTTGGGCTTCCTTGGATGTCAATTTTTCTTCGGTTTTGCCAAATTGTAGCGTTTGACGACCAAAGTCGAATACATACTTTCCGATATGAAACAGCGTCTTTTCGCTATCTGCCGATTCTTGCGGATTGGCTCTACGATGAATAGCATTGATGCGCAGTAGAAGCTCCTCCATGCTAAAGGGTTTTGTAATGTAATCGTCAGCACCTATTTTTAACCCGTGGATAACATCTTCCTGCATAGACTTGGCTGTCAGGAACAGTATGGGGATATTCTTATCTGTCTTTCTGATTTCTTTTGCAAGGGTAAAGCCGTCTTTCAGAGGCATCATTACATCTAAAATGCAAAACTGAAAGGACTCTTTCAGAAATAAATCATAAGCCTCCTGCCCATTCACACAGAGGCGGGTTGGAAATCCTTTAGCTTCCAAATACGACTTGAGAATGGTGCCCAAGTTGGGATCGTCTTCGGCAAGCAATATTTTCAATTTGTTTTTTTCCATGATTGGTAATTTCTTTGTTTGAAAACACTATTGTGTGTTGGTAATTTCATTATGTGAATGGTAGGGCAAAGCTACAGTAAACTTCGACCCCTTCTTCAATTCGCTTTGCAGGGAAACTTTCCCTCCATGCTTTTGTACGATGGCATTTACATACCACAGACCCAAACCAAATCCCTTTACATTGTGCACATTGCCTGTATGTACCCTGTAGAGATTCTCAAAAACCTTTTTCTGGTTGGCTCTACTTATGCCTATACCGTTGTCTTCTACATGCACAGCTATGCAGTTGTGTATGTTTTCGGTTGAAATAATAATTTGCGGTGAGGCCGGCGTGTACTTAATGGCATTATCAAGCAAATTTACAAATACATTGGTTAAATGCAACTTATCTGCATTCAAAGTATGCTGATCTGCATTAAAGTGGGCAACAATTTTACCATTTTTTGCACCAATTTGCAACGATACTTTGCTAATTACATCATTGAGAAGTTCATGAATATTCAGTTCGGTTTTGTGCATCATCAATTTGCCTCGTTCTATAACTGCTGTTTGAAGCACTTTTTCTGTCATCAAACCTAATCGGGAATTTTCTTCGTCAATCATTTTGATGTATATCTGATAGACATCCTCAGACTTGCGCACATCTTCGTCTTTTAGAGCTTGGCAGGCAAGTGATATGGTGGAAATGGGCGTTTTAAGCTCATGGGTCATGTTGTTGATGAAATCGGTTTTCATCACCGACAACTTTTTTTGTTTTATGACCGTATAAATGGTAAAACCAAACGAAGAGATCACCACCAAGATAAATAGCGATGATGTAACAAGCATTGCGCTGGTTTGAGAAAGCAAATAATTGGACTGCCCCGGAAAATACAGCAAAAGATATTCAGAGTTGGAAAACAAACTGTTGGGATACAGATTGAAGACATAAGGGGTTTGCAAAAGCGCGTTGGAGTTTTTTTCATTTTTTCCGCCAATAATTGCATTGAAGTTTGGGTTAAAAATAGCAAAGTCGAAACCCAAATTTATTCCCTGATTTTTCAATTCTTCATAAAGCAGAGAGTCGAGTACTCCTATACTTTCGCTGCTTGTGGGCTGCATGGTGTTGTGTTGCGAAAACATTTCATCAAACAATGCGTTGATAAATCTGCTGCGGTCGAAAAAAGTCTGAAACGGACTTTCGTTGGTGTTCATTCGGCTTCCTGCCAAATACCCCGAAATCACAAACGAACCTCCACTGTTATTCACAAAGGAAGTATCGAAATTCAATATGTTGCGGCGAGTTCTATTGCGGTTATTCTCAGCAGAAAGTTCCTGCCCAAATGGCATGGCAGGATCTGCACTTTCGAAATGCTCATAAAGGTTTCCGATGATTTTGTTGTAATGCAAATGATT
Source organism: Bacteroidales bacterium (assembly GCA_003451785.1). GTDB lineage: Bacteria > Bacteroidota > Bacteroidia > Bacteroidales > UBA7960 > UBA7960. The sequence goes on along the minus strand of DMJL01000037.1, from coordinate 2,368 downwards.
CAGGGAGTCCAACATTTGGTAATATCTCCCCAAATGATGATTCATCTCTTGCTGCAGCATAAGTTGGTTTTTCACCTGAGCCTGATTGAACCTAAAGATTGCTCGGGATGTGGCCTCGCTGACACCCCTGTCGAAATTAATTTCCTGGATGGTAATTGCATTCCGAATCCAATACACTTGAATCCCTACCAGTCCCATAAGGGAAACGGTGATCGCAATTATCATGAATAATATTGCAGGCTTCTTCATAGTGTCAACTGTTTGTTGCAGTTAAAGGCGTTTTGCAAAATTTATTACATCCAAGTGCCAAAATAATTCCGGCTTAATTGTATTTGCCTTCGCAAATGCAATAAATCGTGCCAATAACGCCAGCGACAATTATTCTCTCCTGCATTTTGCACTTTTGAAAGCAATCGTTTGCAAAATTAAACGCTTAGCTGCCTTTGAATTGAAGCATTAACATATATTAACAGGATTTTAACTTTTATTGTGTTTACCGTTCGATGTATTAGTAGTAGCTTTGCTCCTATAAGAGAAATACTCAAAAAGGTTAGAGTTTTTGTGTATTAGTTTTGTGGTTATAAATTGTGGGGAAAAGAGAGCGAAAGCTCTCTTTTTTTGTTTGAACCCGGTTTAGGTATAAAAAAAAGCGACCCATCGGCCGCTTTTTTTATTGCAATAATAAATTCTAATTGAGTACAAACCTAATTGGCATGTTGAACTGAACCCTAACTGGCTGACCTCTTTGGCGACCGGGAGTCCATCTGGGCATATTGCGTACAACCCTAACGGCTTCCTCATCGCAACCGCCTCCAATACCTCTTACAATCCTAACATCCGTAACCGAACCATCGCGTTCAACAACGAAAGTGAGGAACACTGTGCCCTGAATACCAGCTTCGCGTGCCATTTGCGGATAGCGAATATTTTCGCTAAGAAATCTCAAACGGGCTTCTTCGCCACCGGGGAAGGAAGGCCACTCTTCTACAACTGTAAAGATTACTTCTTCGCTGATTTCTTCTTCCTGAACTACGCGCACCTGCGCAAATTCGCGAACTTCTGTAGTAATAGTTGCTTCAACATCAATAATAAATTCTTCTTCAATTACCACATCATCCTCAACGATGACCAACTCCATAGACATGGGTGGGGGTGGAGGCGGTGGAGTTTCTTGGCGGGTGATAGGAATATCCTCTTCTTCGATTATTGCCATATCCAGTCCGCCCAAATCCCGAATTGCTCTTTCGTAAGTTCTCCATTCGAATGCTACCAAAACTATTAGAAGGGCAGTTGCAAGACCAATTTGCAGAAAAATGCGCTTCTTGTTTTCAAGGTCAGCTTTCGGTGTTTTTTTTGTTTCCATAGTTTCTTATTGGTTTTTGGGTATCGCAGCAAGCGAAAAAACTGTATTCATTTGGGGCTGCTAATATACTAACATTTTCTGACTCACTGTTGGCTAAAATGTTTTTGTTGAAAATTATTTTTCCGTCTGATTTTCAGATATAAGACCCACGCAAATAATCCAAAAATTGTACCAAAAATATTAAAAAGCATATCCAAAATATCGGCAGTTCTGTTAAGAACAAAAAAATGCTGAATTGCTTCAGACGAGAGTCCGATAAAGAGACCTGCGGCAAGAATTATCCACGAAAATTGTCCGTTGCTGAGCCTGACAAGCTTTTGCATATATGCGCCGTAGCATTGCAGCACCGCAAGTACAAAAAACATTGTGAAGTGAACAGCCTTATCAATAAACGGCAGCCATAAAACACCCAAGGAGGGTACTTTGTCGGGAGGAAGGCTAATTGCAACAAATATTAGCGTAATCCAAATTACCGATGGGGCAAAATATAAAATTGACATAAATTCGCTAATGTGTTTTGCAACCCCCACATGGCAGCACTATGCTCCGATAGCCTCGCGGTATTGCCCTGCTGTTAGAAGGCTGCTGAGTTCCGATGTGTCGGAAATTTTTACACGGATAATCCACCCTTGTCCGTAGGCATCCTTGTTTACAAGGTCGGGCTGCGATTCTAATGCTTCGTTCAATTCCAAAATCTCACCAGAAATGGGCATAAATAAGTCAGAAACAGTTTTAACCGCCTCTATGGTGCCAAAGGTTTCTTCTTTTGATAGTGTTTCTCCCACCGTGTCAACCTCGATATAAACTATGTCGCCCAGTTCCTGTTGTGCGTAGTCGGTAATGCCGATTATGGCAAAGTCTCCCTCGGTTTTTACCCATTCATGATCTGTTGTGTAAAGCAAATTATCCGGAATGTTCATCTTGTTTATGTTTTGATTTTAGAGATTCATTTATAATTCTGGTTGCCAAAAATACAATCTTTTTTAATTCTACTTTGGTAAATCA
>DMJL01000067.1 GCA_003451785.1 Bacteroidales bacterium | reverse complement strand
TGTAATTTAACTTCGATAGATTTCAGATGTTAGTGTTTTTGTTACTTTTACAGCCAAAAAATCACAAGTTATGCTGATTATTGGAATTGCCGGAGGCTCTGGCTCAGGAAAAAGCACTGTAGTGAAGAAAGTGGTAAAAAGACTTTCGAAGGATAGCGTATCTGTCATTTATCAAGATTCATATTACAAAGACAATGGCCATTTAACAGCCGAGGATCGGTCGAAAATCAATTTTGACCATCCAAGTGCCATTGAATTTAGCCTTCTTGTGAAGCATCTGGATATGCTACGGCAAGGTTTGGAAATTCCGATGCCCATCTATTCGTACCTCACCTGCGCTCGTGCAAAAGAAACTATACCGGTGCTACCCAAGGAAGTAGTAATTGTGGAAGGAATCCTGATTTTGCAAAATCCGCGTCTGCGCGAACGGATGGATATAAAAATCTTTGTGGATGCAGATGGCGACGACCGACTGATGCGCATTATCTACCGCGATATTAAAGAACGGGGGCGGTCATTTATTGAAGTACTTGAGCATTACGAAAGGTTTGTAAAACCCATGCACCTACAATTTATTGAGCCAACAAAACGATATGCAGACATTATTGTGCCACAAGGAGGGGAAAACATTGTTGCAATAGACATTATCACATCTATGATAAAGATGACTCAAAATTCGCGCGAATCTGTAAAATCTTAGAAAGGCAAATGCAGTTATACAACCTTCATACCCATTCGTGCTTCGACGATGGCAAAGAATCTCCTGAAAATTATTTAAGGGCTGCGCAAGAATTAGGCTTTTCTGCTTTGGGCTTTTCTGCCCATGCTCCCATTCCCAATCCTCCGCCATGGTGTTTGAAGCAAGAAAATTTGCACCAATACGCAGAAGAAATAAATAGGCTAAAAAAAATTGCCGGTCCTGAATTGAAAATCTATCATGGTTTGGAAATAGATTACATACCCGATATAACTGAAGATTTTAGCTATTGGATGCAAAAAATTAACCTCGATTATTGTATAGGATCGGTGCATCTTGTAAAAGGCAATCAAGGAATTTGGTTTATTGATGGCCCTGCTGAAGGTTATTTTGAAGGTGTTCGGAATATTTTTGGGGGCGATTACAAAAAAGCTGTATCAGCATTTTTTCACCAAAGTATCGCAATGGTCAAGACCCAAAAGCCCGATATTATTGGCCATTTAGACAAGGCGAAGATGCACAACAAAGAGTTGCATTTTAGTCAAAATGAGCCATGGTATATTGAGGCAGCTGAAAAACTCATTAAAGCTATCAAAGAAAACAAAACTATAGTTGAGCTCAACACTCGGGGCTTGTACACCGGAAAATGTGAAGAGTATTTTCCTTCGTCGTTTATATTAGAGCAGTGCCTGCATTACCATATTCCCGTAATGGTAAGTACCGACGCACACCAGCCCAATCAACTCAACAGCTACTTCGATGAAGCGTGTAAGCTTCTCAAAGATATTGGCTTCAAAAAAATTCAAACCCCATTTTTTGAGTCAGAATTGTAGTTTTATCTTGAAATGAAAATTTGCGATCAGACTAAATCCATCATTTCAGCAATTTAAAATTGGATAAGTATTTCACGAAAAGTTATTAATTGCTTGAAACAGCACTACCATTGCTTCCAAATTGTATAACCAATATCCTATTCGCATTTTTAGCTGTCTTTGGCAGTAGCATAGTGCGAAGTATCGGTATATAAAAGACTTTTGGTGTAAGATAATTTCGCACTACTTTTGTGCAAAGGTTAAAATATGCGTTTCCCATTCAGAATACCGGCCTTTATAACCAACAAGTACTTCATTGCCACGGCGGCCGTCTTGGTTTGGATTTTGTTTTTTGACACCAACAACCTAATTTTTCAATTCCGCCTTCATCGCCAATATAGGAACCTACAAAAAGAGAAACAATACCTAAGCCAAGAAATTGCCCGCGATAGTATCTCCATACTAAATTTAAAAACCGATCCCGACTATTTGGAGAGGTTTGCCCGTGAACGATATTTTATGAAAAGGGAAAACGAAGTGATCTATATTGTGCCCGAAAAACCCAATTAGGCTACGCTGGATCAACATCCACCGACACTCTTACGGTTTTCCATTCCATAGTTGACTGAAAATCGGCAATTGATTGCACAATAATTTTTTTTGCATTTGCAAGCCCTGCACCTTTATCTATTTTAACCATTAGGGTTTTTGCATACATGTTTTTCACGCGGGGCACAATAGGGTATTCAGGACCCAGAACTTTTCCGGGAAATTTTCGCTTCAGAATTTGGCATAATTGACTTGATGCTTTGTTGAGCATCTGAGCATTAGCATGAAGCAATTTTATCAAAATTAATCTTACAAATGGCGGATAATCAAACTCCTGCCTTTGTTTCAATTGGGTTAGAAACATTGCCTGATAGTCGTGGTTTATAACAAATTGAATGGTTGGATTAGCGGGATTCCATGTTTGAATTATCACAACTCCCTGCTTTAGGCTTCTCCCTGCCCTGCCACTCACCTGCGACATGAGCTGATATGCCTTTTCGTGCGCTTTATAATCTGGAAAGGACAACATATTATCGGCATTCAAGATACCAACAACACCAACATTTGCAAAATCCAGACCTTTGCTTACCATTTGGGTGCCTACAAGTATATCAATCTTTCGTTCTTCAAATTTGGAAATAATAGCTCCGTAGGCATTTTTCGATTGTGTAGTGTCGGTGTCTAATCGAGCAATTTGTGCATCGGGATAGAATAATGGCAGTTCTTCTTCAATTTTTTCGGTACCAAACCCCTTCAATTGTATTTTTGGCGATTGACAATCAGGGCATTTTGCAAAAGGCTCTACAGTGTATCCACAATAATGGCATTTGAGTCTGTGTAATTTTTTGTGATAAACCAAGCTAACATCGCAATGCTTGCAGCCGGGCACCCAATTGCATTGATCGCACTCCAATCTGGGAGAAAATCCTCTTCTGTTTTGAAAAAGAATAACCTGTTCCTTGTTTTGCAAAGCCTGGGTAATACTTTGCAGCAGCAAGGGACTAAAGTGAGATTTCATTTGCTTCTGAAATGTAAGAGAGCGTAGATCGGCTGCAATTATCTGCGGCATATGTACTCCCCCATGTCTTTGCGAAAGCTCCACAAAACCATATTTTTTGTTAATGGCATGGAAGTATGTCTCCACTGAAGGAGTTGCAGAACCCAGCAGAATTTTGGCACCCGAAATTTTCGCTAAATAGATAGCTGCATCTCTGGCTTGATACCTTGGGGCAGGATCTATCTGCTTGTATCCCTGGTCGTGCTCTTCGTCAACGATGATCAAACCCAGATTTTTGAATGGCAAAAAAAGGGCAGATCGGGTACCTAAAACCAAATCGTAGGTGATAAGCTTTCCGTGCGACGAAATTCCGCCATTTATAAGATTGTTCCAAACCTCTGCCCGCTCGGCTGGGCTAAACCGTGAGTGATAAACTCCCGCTCTATCTCCAAAATTTCTTTGTATTCTACTGATAATTTGGGTTGTGAGAGCAATTTCGGGAAGCAAATACAAAACCTGTTTGCCCAATGCCAATTGTTGGGCAATAAGTTTTGCATAGATTTCGGTTTTGCCGCTCGCCGTTACACCATGCAACAATACTGTACCATGCGCGGCAAACGACTCCTCAATTTTTTCCAATGCTTCTTGCTGATGCGGGCTTAGTTGGATGGATTTTTCGTCGGGGGCTAAGTGTGTGAATCGGCTTGAATCCACAAGATATTCCTCCAATACCCCTTTTTTAATCAACGCTACAAGGGCGGCTCTTCCTCCTTTGATGGGCTTAAGTAATTCGGAAATAAACACTTCCGACTGCTTAGTAGTAAAGCAGCCCGAGAGATACACAAAGCGCAGTAAAACTTCCAATTGCTTTGGGGCCTTTTTCTCCGTGCTATCAAAAATAGTTTTCAATGCATCCTCTTTGCTAAACCGAAGGGTAAGCCTTACCATTTTATCTTGAGACGCTGGCGTGGTATCTTCCAGATGATCGTGCAGCAAAACTATGCCTCTCTCTACCAACGATTTTACTAAAGGATACACATTGTTGATGCCGGTAATTTTTTGCGCTTGCGAAAAGTCTAACTTGTGGTTGTCTATAAGTGCTTGAATAAGCGCATTTCCCTTTTCTGAAAAACCTTCATAGGATAAGTCGGCATTAGGTGCTAATAGGATTCGAGTTTCACCTGATAACTTTAGTGCCGGCGGCAGTGCAGCCTGCATAACCTCGCCTACTGTGCATAGATAATAGTCGGCTATCCATTCCCAAAAAGAAAATTGCTTTTCTCTTACAATCGGCTGGTTATCGAGCAGCGATAGGATATACTTTACATGCACGCCTTCGGGCGGAGTTTGGTGCACTCGCCTAATAAGTCCTGAGTAAACCTTCCGCGCCCCAAACTGCACAACTGCTCTTATACCCGTCATCACCCGTTCGTTCCACTCATAGGGTACCCTATAGGTGAACACGGGTTTTAGGGGCAATGGCAGCAGGATGTCGCAGAAAAGAGTGGTTCGTTCCATATAGCAAAAATAATATCCTACTGCAAAGAATTGCTCTTTGCGGTAGGAATATCATCAACAACACTACTAAATTCTTCAGAAAGGGACTGCCCGATAAAAGATTCCCTTACGACTTTGGTTAGTCGCCCATGCAAATGCCAATACCTCTTGCAGTTGCAACAAGGTCAGATGTTGGGTCAACAAAGTTTGGCTGGCTGATAGCTTCTGTAAACGAAACGGAAACGATATTGGGGTGCCTGTATGCCACCATTTTTCCGTATTCTCGTTGAAGCACCATTTCGAATGCTTTAGCACCAAACTGGGTTGCAAGCACCCTATCGTAAGCTATTGGTGTACCTCCGCGCTGTAAGTGCCCCAAAACTGTCTCGCGCATATCCGTTTCGAGACCGGCTGTTTTCAATTCGTGAATAAGTTTGGATGCAACACCACCTAACCTAAGGTTCTCGTATCCTACTTCGGTACTTTTTTCAAATACCATTTCCCCTCCCATGGGTTTTGCCCCTTCTGCAATCACAATGATAGCATAACCGCGTCCACGGTGAAACCTGCTGTAAATCTTGTCCATTACAAGGTTGATGTCGTAGGGTATCTCAGGAATAAGACACACATCGGCTCCTCCGGCTACTGCGCTATGCAAAGCTATCCAACCAGCGTAGCGACCCATCACTTCTAATACCAAAACCCTGTTGTGGCTTGCTGCTGTAGTTATGAGTTTATCCACTGCTGTAGTTGCTTCTTGCACGGCAGTTTGAAAACCGAAAGTAAAATCGGTGGCCAACAAATCGTTGTCAATGGTTTTGGGAACCCCGATGATGTTAAGACCTTTCTCGAATAACTTTTGTGAGATTCTTTGCGAACCGTCGCCACCAATGTTAATAACTGCATCTACGCCAAGATACTGAAGTCTGCGCAGCATCTCGTCAGAGCGGTCGGCTTCGCCCCAAGTGCCATCGGGGTTTTTAATTGGCCATGCAAATGGACCTCCCTTGTTGGTTGTGCCAATGATAGTACCACCTCGGATATGCACGCCGGCTACTTCTTTTTCGGTAAGCACCACTATTTCGTTGGGTTCGTTTAGTACTCCATCGAATGCATTAATGCTGCCTACTATCTCCCAATCGCGCTCCCTTGCCGCCCTTAGCACAATGGCTCTGATTACGGCATTTAGCCCTGGGCAGTCACCGCCACCCGTGGCTAATAATACTCTTTTTCTCATTTTTTTGAAAATATTTTTTAAAAAACTCTTCGTTCTACTGCAAATATGTTGTTTTTGAAACAAGCGCGCAAAGATAAGAAAAAATCGGGGGTGAATGGATGGCTTGCGCCAACGAAATTCAAAAACCATTCACACTAAACTTGTAATGGCATATTTCGGTGTTTAAGAATTTGGTTGTAACTCAGAATACCCTTAGCATACAATCTAATACCTTCAGTTAGGCAGAAGATATCTAAAGCGTTTACAAAACTCGTATAGCTACAAAACCTTATAGGAATAATACGCACCGACTATAAATTCTTTGCCTCATGGTGTAATGCCTATAAAAATCTAGTTTATGATTGTCATAGCGAGCATTGCTGTTGATTGTCGAAACATAATTCAGCCATGCACCCTATTGCTAAACTTCCGCTATGCGAGCTTTGCGATTGGGCGAGTTTCTGAGCAATAAATTCCAGGTTCTCATGAAATCCGTCTGACAAATAACGCGTGTTAGAACCATTTTTACATACACTCATCAGTTGTTTTCAGTGTAATTTTTAAAGTTGTCCAATATTGCCTGCCATCCGTTTCTTTGTAGTTCAATTGAATTTTCCGTTTCGGGGTCAAATGATACGATAACTTCTGTTTGTCCGTTCGATTCAATAAACTCAACTGTTGCAAGTCGCCCACCAAACTCATAAGTGAAGTTTTCACCCTGATTAAGCTCTATATAAACTGCTTCAAAGTCAAATCCAAAACTTCCATCTTTGGCTTCCATTCTTGCTGCATACTTTCCGCCAATTTTCAAATCGTTGGATGCTGTCGGGCAATGCCAACTTGGGTCAGCAAAATTCCATTGAGTAATATGTTTGGGTAGGGTGTAATAGTCCCAAACCTTTTGTTTTTCCGCTGAAACCGTAGTCTGAATCGTAATTCTCGCTTGTGCCATGGTTTATTGGGGTATTTTAGTTTCGTCAGTAAACATTACCTCCCATTGATGTCCGTCAAGGTCTGCGAAAGAGTCGTAATACATCCAGCCGTGGTCGGTTCGTTCTCTGTAACGAGTTCCGCCATTTTCGAGCGCGATTTTTACAATTCTGTCAACATCTTCTCTGCTATCCACTTGAATGGCAGTCAATACTTGCGTTGTTGAGCCATCAGAGATAGACCTGTTGGTGAATGTACTAAACATTTCTTGAGTGATGAGCATTGAGTAAATTATTCCCTCAGTTAGAACCAAGCATAAAGCCCTATCGTCAGAAAATTGTTCATTAAAAGAAAAACCAAGCTTCGTCCAAAAGTTCCTTGTCTTTTGAAGGTCTTTGACTGGAAGATTCACAAATATTGATTTTACTTTCATCTTAGGGTATAGTTTTCGTTTTAATGATAGTGCAAACTTCCAAATTACCGAAACACCGGATTTGTCAATTTATTTCATATTTGCCGTTTGTGAACACCCAATAGCGTATAAATGAGAAGTGCATCCCCTTACGACTCAATTGCAGGAGTATCCAACCGTTTTCTTTTGGGTTTTGTGAATATTACATGATCTTTGTGCGTGCCCCTAAAAAGGTCGAACACTAAAAACTTGCACTCCAATGCCCCATTATACACAGTGGTTCGAGATAAAGATTTTAGCCCTATGGATTTAACTGAATCCATATCCGAGCTAATTATGCCGGCTTTGTAGCCCGAGTATTGTGTTTTGAGTGTGTCGCCAATTGTCTTGTAATACCCAGTCAAGCCATCTCGCTTGAGTCGCTGGCCATAAGGAGGGTTTAGCAATACCCATCCGCGTGTAATGGGGGGCTGCAACCTGAAAAAGTCGGTCCGTTGCAATTTTATCTGGCCGAGTAAACCTGCGTCCATTATGTTTTTTCGGGCTATTTCTACTGCTTTGGGGTTGAGATCCGATGCTATAATAGGCACTTGCAAAGCCTTTTTCTGTGCCTTAGCTTCGTTTAACACTTTGATCCATAATTCCTTATCAAAATCGTTCCAATGCTCGAGGCTAAACTCACGCCCCAACGAACCGGGAGCCGTATTGCTGGCCATGAGTGCTGCTTCAATGGCAAATGTGCCACTCCCACACATGGGATCTACAAATGTTGA
>DMJL01000132.1 GCA_003451785.1 Bacteroidales bacterium | reverse complement strand
TATGCAATCAAACAGACTAAAAAAAATAGAAAGGCTGCTACAAAAAGACTTAGGGTCTATTTTGCAGATGGAAGGGCGCAGCTGGTTTCCAGGCACAATGGTAACCGTAACAAAAGTTACAGTGTCGCCCGATTTGGGAATTGCCAAGATTTTTGTGAGCATCTACGGAAAATCTCCCGATGTGGCACTTCAACAATTGGAATTGCGCGTTAAAGAAATTCGAAGGATTTTAGGGATGCAAGTAAAAAACCAACTAAGAGTGATTCCGGATCTGCGATTTTTTGTTGACGACAGTCTCGATTATATCGAAAATATCGAAAAGCTGTTGAAAACCTAATTCGTTAATTTGCCATGCACTACGACCCTATCAAAAAAACCTTAGGCAACCTGTTCTTTCGCCACCAAACAACCCACAAACTTTTTTACCTGCTGCTCGACTTCATGCTTTTGCGCACTTGGCATATTCATCGCGCATTGAAAAGTATTGCGAATAGCCAATCCCACAAAAAAAACTTAGAAATACTTGATGCAGGTTGTGGATTGGGGCAATACTCATACTATATGGCCAAGAAATTTCCCCATTGGAATATTACGGCTGTGGATATTAAAGAAAAAGAGATTGCCATTTGCCAAAAGTTTTTTACTAAAGCAGGTATCAAAAATGTGAAATTCATGCAAAGGGACTTGTCAAGTTTTGTAGAACCCATCCAATACGACTTGATACTCTCTGTGGATGTGATGGAGCATATAGAAGACGATCAGGAGGTATTAAGCAACTTGTATCAATCTTTAAAGCCGGAAGGTAAACTGCTGATAAACACCCCATCTAATTTGGGCGGGAGCGATGTAGGGCAGCATAACTCGGAATCGTTTATTGGAGAGCATGTGCGCGATGGATACAGCATAGAGGATATGACCACAAAGCTTGCATTAGCGGGGTTTGAAAATATTAGCACAAAATACACTTACGGATTTGCAGGCAATCTTTCGTGGAGGCTCACCATGAAATACCCCATGAAGGCTCTTGCCCTATCAAAGGGTTTTCTTGCTTTGTTGCCATTCTATTATGCTTTGGCACTACCCGCAATAGTTGCTTTGAATACTGCCGACATTTATATACGCCATAAAAAAGGAACCGGCTTGCAGGTACTGGCAACCAAGTAAACATTCAGAAATAGACAACCTTCTCATCATGAAGATTGTGATTTTCTGGTAGTGTGCCTTTATCCAATATTCGGCTTAAAAACTAAATTGTTGAAATAGTGAAATTGCCATTTTTCATAGCTTACCGATACCTGTTTGCAAAAAAATCACATCAGGCAATCAATATTATCACATGGGTATCGGTGGGAGGTGTAGCCATTGGCACGATGGCTTTGGTAATTGTATTGTCGGTTTTCAATGGCTTTGAACAGGTAATCTCCAATCTATTCAATGCCTTTAATCCCGATTTGGAGATAAGGCAAACCGACGACAAAGTTTTCTCGATTGAAGACATTCCTTTGGATGACCTGAAAGATATACCGGGCGTTGCACTTTATAGTCAGGTACTCGATGAGTCGGCATTGATTACCCATCAAGGACGACAACACCTTGTAACGATGCGAGGCATAGAGGAAAGTTATGCCCAAATTACGGGTATTGACACTATGCTTGTACGCGGAAATTTTGTGTTGGAGGAGGATAATGCAGAATTTTTTATTTTGGGCGAAGGAATAGAATATGTGTTGGCAGCCAACATCAACAATTTTATGGATCCTTTCAACCTGTATGTGCCTCGGCGGGGTCGCACGCCTGGCTTGCATCCATCTCAAGCATTCACTGCCACATCCAATTTTGCCAGTGGGGTATTTAGAGTACATGCAGAAACAGATATGGAGTTTGTTTTGGTTCCCCTACCTCTTGCTCGCCGCCTGCTTAATTTCGACACAGAGGTAAGCTCTGTAATTATTGGACTAACCCCACAGGCAGATGCAAATCAGGTGCAAAGCACGATAAAAAACCTTGTGGGCGAAAATTTTGTTGTAAGAAATCGCTTTCAGCAACAGGAATTATTGTATCGCATAATGCGCACCGAAAAATGGGCAATATTTTTCATCCTTACATTCATACTTATCATTGCATCGTTCAATGTAATAGGGTCGCTCACCATGCTGGTAATGGAAAAAGGAAGGGACATACGCATTCTTCACAACTTGGGGGCATCACAGGAGCTGATTCGCAAAATTTTTCTTCTGGAAGGAGTCTTTATTAGCCTCGGAGGGGCAGTTGTAGGCATTTTGGTTGGCACGCTTATTTCGTGGATACAGATGGAATTCGGCATTATAACACTTCAAGCCGAAGGCGCATTTATAATTGACGAATACCCTGTATTGATAAAGGCTACTGACCTTATCAAAATCAGCGTTACTGTATTTGCCATAGGATTGATAGCTTCCCTCCTACCCCTAAAAAATATTTCGTTGGCGCTTCAAAACAAGTAGGATTTTGGCATTCCAACAGAGAGCTAATGCCAATAAAGCCAAGCTATCTAATTTCGGCACCCAATTCGTCAGAAAAGGCCTTTTGAAGCCTTGCCATCACTTGTTCGATTTCTTGGTCGGTGAGGGTGTGCCTATTATCCAATAGCGTAAACCCAACGGCATAGGATTTCTTGTTTTCGCCCATTCGCTTATCTTGATAAACATCGAAAAGCTTAACTGCCTTCAAAATAGTGGCTTCTGTTTTATAGGCAAGATTTTCAATTTGGGAAAACCGCACGCTCTTATCCAACAGCAAAGAAAGGTCGCGCCTTACCTCAGGATATTTTGGAACTTCTTCAAACAATAATTTATAGTCGTTCTGCAATTCCATAATTTTCTCCCATTGCAGTATGGCGCAATATACATCTTGCTTTATATCGAATGCTTTTGTAATGGTATTGGCTAATTTGCCCAATTTGGCTATCTCTTTGCCGTCAACCGAATAACGAATAGCGTAAGCAAACACAGCCCCTTGGTATTCTTCGGAAATTTGAAATCTGCTTGCTGCAATGCCCATCTTGGCAAAAACTTGCAATACTTCTGCTTTGAGATCGAAAAACCCCAGACTTTCCTCTTTAGCAGCCCAAGTATCGGTATTCTTTTGCCCTGCCATAAACATTGCAAGACATACTTCTTCTTTGAACGAATCTAATGGCTGTGATTGGCTATCGGCAACATTATTTTTAAAATAGATCTTCCCAAATTCATAGAGTTTCATTCCGGAAACTTTCCTGTTGATGTTGTAAACAATGGTTTCGAGACCACCAAACAATAAGGATTGCCGCATCACACCCAAATCTTGGCTAAGGGGATTTAAAATCTGTACAGAAAACGAAGAGTCGAATCCAAGCATTTCATAGTATGAGCCTTTGGTGAGAGAGTTGCTCATGGTTTCATAAAAACCCCTGCCCGACAACATGTCGGAGACTATGTTTTGCAGAGCCTCTTTGTTGGGCTTTGGCGACAAAACTATTGCAGATGTCAATCTTTCGGGTAATTCTACGCTATTGTATCCATAGATGCGTAGAATCTCCTCCACAACATCGCATTCGCGTGTTACATCAACTCTATAAGTTGGAATTCTTAACAACCATTTGGTGTCGCTCAAATCTCTTAGCACACCTATATCGAGACTATGCAAAATGCTGCGCAATTCATTGTTGGGGATTTGTTTTCCTATTAGAATAGCGGCTTTAGATAGGCAAAACTCCAACTCAATCTGCCGGATTTCCTCAGGATACACATCTACTATTTCGCTTGAGATAGAACCACCTGCAACCTCCTTAATGAGCACAGCTGCCCGCTTTAGCGCATAGATAACCATATTTGGGTCGGCTCCCCTTTCAAAACGAAAAGAAGCATCGGTCTTTATTCCATGTGCTTTCGATGATTTTCTGATAGATACCGGATGGAAATACGCACTTTCTAAAAAAATGTTGGTTGTAGCTTCGCTAACGCCCGAGTGAATTCCCCCCAAAACGCCACCAATACACATGGGTTTTGTGGCACTGCACACCATGAGATCCTCGCCTGTAAGCAAAATTTCTTTTCCATCAAGGGTTACAAATGGAGTTCCTTTTTCGGGGCATCGTATCACTACCGTATCTCCTTCGATGGTATCGGCATCAAACGCATGTAGCGGATGCCCAAACTCATGCATCACAAAATTAGAGATATCTACAATATTATTTATGGGTCGCAGACCTATTGCAAGAAGCATTTCTTGAAGCCATTTTGGGGATGCAGCAACTTTCACACCTGTGATGGTTACACCTGCATACCTCGGGCATTTGGTTGTGTCTTCAATCACCACCGGTATATGCCGATTTAGGTTATCGGGAACGAAGTGGTCAAAAGAAGGTTTTTGCAACACAACTTTAGCAGCGGGGTTCCTATGATTTACTACCGCAGCCAAGTCCCTTGCAACGCCAAAATGACTCGCAGCATCTATCCGGTTGGGGGTAAGCCCTATTTCAAAAATTTTGTCGGTATAAACACCTAAATATTGTGCCGCTTCCAATCCTACTGGCGCATCTGCCGGTAGCACCAAAATGCCATCGTGTGCATCGCCCAGTCCCAATTCGTCTTCGGCACATATCATACCTTCCGACAATTGCCCGCGAATTTTTGCCTTTTTTATTTCCAAAGTTCCTTTTGGAGTATGCAGCATTGCACCCACCACAGCGACTAATACTTTTTGCCCAGTTGATGCATTTGGGGCACCGCAAACTATATGAAGGGGTGCATCCTTCCCAACATCAACGGTGGTTACCCACAGCCTATCGGCTTCGGGATGCTTGCTGCAGGTGAGTATTTGACCAACGAAAACGCCCTTTAATCCTCCTTTGATGCTTTCATATTCGCTGATTGCATCTACTTCCAACCCGCTATCTGTTAGAATAGCCGAAATTTCATCAATAGTTTGGGTAAAATTCCCAATTTGCTTCAACCAATTGTAGGAAATCTTCATATTTAAACAGTTACAATCCTTAATTTTAAAAATTGCTTTTTGACAACTCTCACAACTCAACCAAGTGGGAGAATGAGTGGTCAATAGCATTTTGCTTATGCCTATTATCGTTTAGCGTATCCATTATCGAATGGTAGCCGACCGTTATCGCCATTAAACGCTTTTACAGGCAATGATTACTAACAAAAAGTGGATTAACACCTAAGTTAAGCAACACTACAAGTAAGTTGCAAAAGTAATCATTTTGCTTGTGGGCTTTCTTTAGGAGTGGCGATAAAAAAAGCCGGCTAAAAAACCGGCTTGTTCTATCTGCTAAGCGTTGCTATCATTTAGCGTAACTGAAACTCCCGCGACCTAAGCTGAAGCCCGTTTTGATAAATGGTTGCCCTGTAAGTTCCTGGTCTGAGTTCTACTTCCAATAAAATACCTAAGCACTCTTCCATTTCCTGATTTTGAAAGTTTACCACTTTTGAAACTTGATAATCTTTAACTTCACCATCAGCACTTGTGAAATTGCCTGCCGATTGAATGTCAAAACCCTCGGGATCGGATACACTAGTGATTCGAAGATAAAAAGTTCTTTCGCCAGGTGCAGCTATAAGATTTTCAACAATTGTAAAACACGCCTTAATACGGTTAACCCTCCTTGCTCTATCTGAAAGATCACCATCCGCTCGAAGAGTAATCGCATTGAGATCTACAATAGAAAGGTTATGAGCCGAACTAAGTTTTTGATTAAGTTGCGCCTCTACCCTTTCAAGCTCAGCTACTCGTAGCTGCGAGCTGTTTAATGCTGCCTGGATAGCCAAGTTTGCTTCGACTACAGAACTGTGCTCGTTTTGAATTGATCCCAACTCGCCACGCAATCTTTCCAATTCTTTTTCAAGGTAGGCTATCTGGGCCTTAACTCCGCCAGCAATAGTATCTGTCTCAAGTGTTTGAAAATATCTTAATTCCTGCCTTAAGCGTGATATTTCCCTTCTGTGGAGATCTGCTTGACTTCTTAAAGATTCATTCTCGTTCGTAAGTTCTTTAAAGGCTGTATCAAGGCTATTCAGTTCTGCCATCAAACTATCGCTTCGAGCCGCAATTGCATTGCGCTCTGAAACAGCAGTACGAGCCAATTCCCTTGAACCATAATATTCTCTCAGCAAAATTGCACCACCAATAGCAAGAGCTATCGCGAGTATTGCCAAAAAAACTAGAGGAACAATTAAGTTTGACCCCTTATTATTGTATTCAGCATGGCTTTTAGAAACATCGCTAAATTCACTTCTACTCATGGTGAGTGTTTATTTATCAAAATTAAGGATACAAGACGATAAATTGGTGATTTTATTTTTAACATTGCATTGAACTTGTTAACATAAGTGGTGGTTCGCATAATTATTTCACAATTAATTCGTTCCTTTGCTATGGAGTAAATACGGAACAGGCTATGGCAAAACATCCTGATTGGGCAATCCAGCATAAGAGAAAAGGAACGGAATTGCGGTATATTAAAGGCAATTATTACTTATACCAAGTAAGCAGCAAATGGGATCCGGTGAAGAAAAAGTCGAAAAAGGTCACCGGAAAACTATTAGGTAAAATCACTGAAATTGAAGGCTTTGTAGTTTCTGACAAGGAAAGGCTTCGCCAAGGTGCGCCTGCATTTGGGCAATTGGAAGTAAAGGAATCAGGCATTGCTTTGTTGATATCAAAAAAGTTCAGGAAGCACATTGGGCTGTTAGAAAAGCATTTCCCAAAACTTTGGCAGGAAATTTTGGCTTTTTCTTATGTTCGCTTTGCCCATGTATCGCCACTACATAAAATTTCCTTTTTCTACCAAAACAGTTATTTGTCTGAGCTTTATCCTCAAGCTATGTACGACTCAGAGCAGATTGGCGAAATGCTAAATGCAATTGGGAAACAACGAGAGAAAATAGTTTTATACTTCAGCGAATTTTATCAAAAAGAAAATTATTTAGTTTTCGAGATTATTAACCCTACAGAATACATCCCAAAGCCATTTTCTAAGGAATTCATTAGCAAGTTAGATCACCACCTACGCCTTCCTATATACTTTGTAATATCGCAATCCGACTCAACCCCGATTTATTATGAATTTATTCCATCCGACCGAAAGAACTTAAGCCTCATTGATATATGGTTACAGGAATCCCCAATACCTAAAGCAACAATTGTAACCAGTAGAGAAATGTTCTCTATTGGAAATTTAGAGCATTATTCGAACACGGGTAGTAAATTCATTGCTGCATTAGAACAAGACAACACGCTAATTGATTATTCAAAAATCCTAAAGGATGACAATCATGTTTTCGATGGTTCTTTTATCTATCAGAAAAAGGAAATCTACTACTACACCACTAAGCATGCTGAAAAAAAAGTGATGGTTTTTGTTGACCATTTGTTGAAATCTAAGCAGGAAAACGCCTTCTTTGAAAGCGAAGAAAACTTGCCCGAAAAGCTAACAATGGAGAACTATTATCCAATAAAAGCATCTTTCGGCACGCTAGCTTTGTTCACAAATTCGAATCTAGCACCCGATAAATTGTACTATGCCTACAGGAGTTATGATGAGTTTGTATGGAGATTTGAAAAATTAAATAGCATTTTAGAATCCGACATTGAACATATTCAAGGCCCATTAGCAATGGAAGGTTGGATGTTTATAAATTTTGTGGCTTTGCAATGGCTCAATTGCTTAGACCAGCTTTTGAATGAAAAAACCCCCAACAGCATTATTTCAACTGATAACGCTTTGGAAGTTTTAAATAAAGTGCACAAAGTGAAAATAAACCAAACCTGGCATGATGCTAAGAATTCTATTAGTGTTGAAAACCTTATTGCTACGCTTGGATTGAATGATTGACAATTCGAGCCAAGCATCAGCAGTTTTAAAGTTGTCTTTGCAATGATGGTTTGAAAATAAATTTCCGGTGCTAATGCTATTTCAGCTTTTTTGAAACCATTTATTCACGATTTTTGAACAGCACAATGGCATGAATCAAAATACAACTATCTAAAAAACCAAATTCCAACAGACAAAATGACCATAGACTACAAAGGGAAAAAACTTTTTTACCGCATCAAGGGCAAAGGACCTGCGGTGGTGTTTTTACATGGATTTACGGGATCGTGTGTAATTTGGAATGACTATTTGGAAGAACTTTCGACAACACATTTGGTAGTAGCCATAGACTTGCCCGGACATGGGCAAAGCGAAAGTTTGAGCAATAATCACTCCATTGAAGATATGGGAAATGCCGTAAAAACCATTTTGGACCACTTGGAAATAACCCAGACTGTGATTGTTGGGCACTCTATGGGTGGATATGTGGCTTTGGCCATAGCCCAAAGTTTTCCAGATTTAATCAAAGGATTAGGATTGTTTCATAGCACTGCTCGCAGCGACAGTCCCGAAGCAAAAGAATTGCGAGAGAGGGCAATAAGGCTGATTTATTCTAATCACAAAGATTTCTTGTTTGAGTTTATACCCGGACTGTTCGCCCCCGAAAACCGGAGTGGCTGTGCCGTAGAAATCAGCAATCTGATTGAAATGGCCAAAGGAATGACATCTGATGCCATTATTGCCGCACAAAGAGGTATGATGGAGCGGAAAGATTTTACAACTCTGCTTGCGAATGCCCCATTTCCGGTAATGTTCATAGCCGGACACAAGGACCAACGCATACCTTTCGAAAGCATATTACAACAGATTGCAATTGTGCCACAAGCCCATTCGCTCACATTGCGCAATTGCGGACACATGGGCTTCATCGAAGCCAATGAAACCTGCTTAACTTTTACAAAGAATTTTGTGGAAGCTTGTTATCGCTAAAACAGTTTCTGAGAAAACAGAATCTGCTTTTTACACCAAAAGCCTGATAGAATCAGGCTTTTGGTGCATAAAGAACGAACTTTAGGCAATGCTATTTCTCAAAAACATAGAAACTCCAAGGAGCCATGTTCATGGAGTGGTTTACAGCCAAAGAAGTTGGCTCACCACTAAACACATTGGTATATTCGCCTACAAAGCGTTCTCCTTCCAAGGTGATTGATTGGGGTGTTGTAGAAAGATTCAACACTACTACCACTTTATTCTCATTTTTTTCTCTTACGAAAGCAAAAACAGAGGCATCGCTACCCGTGTTAATTCTCTCCATAGGACCTCCTGCAACGCCATTCCATAATGCTTGATTGCGGCTTTTCAGATGAAGAAGCGTGGAGAAGAAATCTTGATATTTAAAGTCGTTCCAATCCACCTGATCTTTTTCAAAAAACTCAAGCCTTCTGTTGAAACCCGATTCCTGACCATTGTAAAGAAGAATCATGCCGGGAACTGTAGCCGTTAGCACAGAAAATGCCTGAACTGCAGGACCAAGTCGCTCAAACTCTGTACCAGCCCAAGAATTCTCGTCGTGGTTGGTTATAAAATACATTTTGTAAGAACCTACAGGGAATGGAGGCATGGTGTCGGCAAAGAAATAGTTGTCCAATGAAACCACATCAGCATCACCTTGGGCAATATCGTTCATCATGTGATGCAATCTCCAACCATACGACATTTCGAAAGCATTCACATTCAATTCAGGAGTTTCTGCTTCAGCAAGCATAAACAAAGGCTTCACCTGCTCAAGCTCGCTGATAGCTCTTTCCCAAAAGGCCGTAGGAACCAAATAAGCCACATCGCAACGGAAGCCGTCAACGCCTACTTCTTCTACCCAAAAACGCATATCGGCAATCATTGCAGCCCAAAGGTCCTTGTTATCAAAATTCAAGTCTTTCACATCTGTCCAATCGGCATTGGGAGCCATAAAATTGCCATTTTCATCCCGTGTATAAAATTCAGGATTGGTAACGGTCCAATGATGATCCCACGCGGTGTGGTTTGCTACCCAGTCCAACATTACATACATACCTCTCGCATGCACTTCGCGCACAAGGTTTCTAAAGTCTTCCATAGTGCCAAACTCGGGATTGATACCACGAAAATCCTTAACGGAATAATAACTTCCAAGGGTGCCTTTGCGATTTACAACACCAATAGGATGGATGGGCATAAACCACAGAATATCAACACCCATTGCCTGCAGCCTATCTAAGTGCTTAGCAAAGGCATTAAAAGTTCCCTCAGGGGTAAATTGCCTAATGTTTACTTCGTAGATATTGGCATTCTTACTCCACTCAGGATGAGACACAGTGCTCACTACGGGCTCGGCTGCTTCAGGTGCGGGTCTGCAGCCACTAAAGCCTGCAAACATGGCCATTAATACAAAAACAGCAACAATGGGAAAAACGGATTTTTTCATTTTTTGAGAATTTGGTTTGGAATTTAAAATTAGTCAAGGTCTATTTTACGATTCAGATAATTGCTTACATCCATAGGTTTGCGGTTGTAAGGCTTTGCAAACAGGTCAGAGGAAATCATGAAGTCGGCAGTAGAACGATTGCAGGCTGTGGGCACATTATACAATACCGTAATTCGGAGTAGAGCTTTCACATCCACATCATGAGCCTGAGCATTCATAGGGTCCCAAAAGAAAATCATCAAGTCTATTTTGCCTTCGGCAATCAAGGCTCCCAATTGCTGGTCGCCACCAAGGGGTCCCGATTTCAATTTAGTAATGGAAGTTTTCACCGAAGGTTTCCCTGTTTCAGGGTCTTTCAAAGCTCCTTCAACCAATTTACCGGTAGTGCCAGTGCAATATAGAGAATGCGGTGCCAGTGCTTCCCTATTCCAGCCAACCCACTCAAGTAGGTCCTTTTTTCGTTTGTCGTGTGCAACAAGTGCTACACGCTTCTTTTCCAAAATTGGATTTGTCATTTAAGATCTATTTTATTAATTCGCCGTAAGAACTTCGAAGCTGCTTCCGGGCAAAGTAATGGTTAAAGTCTCGCCACTAATCGAAAATGTATTACCAAAATGATTCTGATAATTTTTTGCAGCAAACCTTGCTGGCAAAGGCAGCGTAAGTGTAACTGGGTTGCGGTCTTTGTTAAAAACCACCATAGCTTGGTTGCCGAAATGGCTGCGGGCGTAAGCAAACGTCATTGCATCGGCATGTAAGGTCTTGAAATCGCCATAAATAAAAGCCAAGTTCTCCCTTCTAAGACGAGTGAGCTTGGATGTTTGTTCTTTTAGGCGACTCTCGTGATGGTTAAGGTTTTCAAATCTCATGGGTCGGCGGCTATCGGGATCGCTTGCACCGGGTATGCCAATCTCATCACCATAGTAAATTACAGGCACTCCGGGAATTGTCATTATGAAGGCCATGAGCGAAGCCAATCTGTTGTAGCCTATTGTGTCCCCTACTCCCACTTCGCGATTCCAACCGGCTTCGATAGGATTTTCGTCGAAGCGCAATGCACCTCCAGCCAAGGATATAAATCTGGCCATATCGTGATTGCCGGTAATATTTCCCATAAGGTTGACAAAGCCGTAGTAGTTGAATGTTTGGTGCAACGAGTTGTTGAGCATCGTGAATGGAGCATCGTCGGTAGCAAAAACTGTGCGCGCATCGAAGTATAAGTTGAAATCGAATTGGCCATCCAGTAACCCACTCCCTATGAATGTGCCAATTAGCTCCCTATTACCAAAGGTTTCGCCAATCTGGAAGATCCTGCGATTGTTTGGAGCTTTATGGTATTCTTTGATTTTGCGGGTTAATGCTCTCCAGAACTCATTGGGAATATGTTTTGTAGCATCGTGCCTAAAGCCATCGAGATTATACTCGTTGAGCCAGTAAAATGCGCTATCCACCATGGTTTCGATAACCCCCGGCTGCGTAAAATCTAAGCTTGGCAAGAAGGTATCAAACCAGGTAGTTAGTCTATGCTCGTCCCAAAGTCTTATGTTTTTGCGGCCATCCGGCAGATTGAGTTGGGTAGCCCAATGGGGATTGTCAATGATTAGTTGATTTTCTTCATGCACATGGTTTGAAACAAAGTCGAGCAGCACCCTCATGTTGTTGGCATGCGCTGTTTCTACCATATTCCTAAAAGATTCTTTGGTGCCGAAGCGATGGTCAACTGTGGTGAGTGTTACAGGCCAGTATCCGTGATAACCAGTATAAGTGCGATGTGGGGCAGGATATTCTACAAAAGCGCCCAAGGGGTTTTGTGTAATAGGTGTAAACCAAATGGCATTAACACCCAATCTTTCGAAGTATCCATCCTCAATTTTCTGGGTGATTCCTTCGATATCGCCTCCAAAATAATTTGCCCTTGGGTCAACCCTTGGGTCGTCAACAGGCTGGTCGTTGGCAGGATTTCCGTTATTAAACCGGTCAATCATCATAAAATAAAGGATGGTAGCCTCTTTGTCGATACGGGTGAGTAGCCCAGCATCTAATACAGGTTTGCCGTATTGAAGTGGTATAAGCAAATCGTTGGAAGGGCCATGGTCATTGAACGCCTTTATGGTAAGGAAACTTCGCTGATAGTCGCGTGCATCCCCAGGAATGGTAATACTGAAGTAACCATCGCGCCGAACGACACTTTCTTGTGGCAGCAGAAAATTTTGCCAAACCACGAAGATTTCCGAAACATTATTGTCAAATCCCAATTCCATTTCATAGCGGCGTGTGGCTTTGGAGTAAATATGTGGTGTCTTTGCCCTATCAATCCCTGCTATGCTAAGCAAAGAGTTTACACCCCCCAAGTTGTTGTCAACCTGCACCGGATTGGTGGGATCGGTTGTTTGCCTGCCATCCAATACAAGTTGATAGTGAAAATTGCCAGGAGCTATATGCAAGGTGCGCTGCCACTTACCATCAACAAGGGTCAAAGGTACTTGCGACCAGTTGGTCATATCGCCACGAAGGTAAACAGATTGGTAGGTTACCCCTTGTGGGTCGAATACAAATGGGAAATGCACTTTTTGCCCTCTTTCCAGAATGATACAATACCTTTTATCATCGAGCCAAACGGCAAGTTCGGAGAGAAACGGAATGGTACCATGGGTTATAATCCACAACGAATCGTTGCCCGGGTGCAACATAAACTCCATAGTTTGATGACCTGAGACAGAATCAATAAGCTCGATAGACGCCTGCAAGAAGTAGTCGGATAGCAGCACAAGGGTTGTATCGTGCTCAATCCTTACGGGAGTGGCAAAACCAAAGATGTCATTCCCTTCGGAAAACAACGATGCCGGCTTCGGAGCACAAGAGCTAATGCCCAAAACCACCAATGCAAAAATCACCACAAAAAATCGCTTCATATTAAATTGGATTTAGTTTAATTTGCTAATCAAGGACTCTTACAATAAAATAGTTTTTTTTGCCTTTCTGAACCAAGAGATAACGGTTGTTGATAAGGTGGCTTGCATATAGGGTGTGCCCTTCTATCACCTTTTCTTTGTTTATGGAAATGCTACCCTCCTTTAGCATCCTTCGAGCTTCGCTCTTGCTTTGGGCTATGCTAGTGTGCACTGCCAACAGGTCGGTTATATCTAACCCCTGCACTAAAATATTTCTCGACATTTCATACATCGGGACGCCTTCGAATACTGCCAAAAAAACATCTTCTGATAAAGCTTTTAATGATTCCGCTGTGCCTGCACCAAAAAGGATTTCTGAAGCTTCAACGGCAGCCAAATATTCTTGCTCGCCATGCACTCTGCAAGTAATATCCTTAGCAAGGGTTTTTTGCAATAATCGTTTATGCGGTGCTAAGCTATGTTCTGCAATATAGGCTTGGGTTTCTTCAACGCTAAAAAGACCAAAGATCTTAATATATCGTTCCGAGTCTTCATCTGAACAATTGAGCCAGAATTGGTAGAAATGATAGGGCGTGGTATACCGAGCATCGAGCCAGATATTTCCTTTTTCGGTTTTACCAAACTTTCCGCCATCTGCTTTGGTGATGAGCGGGCAGGTTAAGGCAAATGCGTCTCCGCCTATTTTGCGGCGAATAAGCTCAGTGCCGGTGGTAATATTGCCCCATTGGTCGGAGCCACCCATCTGCAACTTGCAACCCATATTATGGTAAAGGTGGAGAAAGTCGTAGGCCTGCACAAGTTGATAAGTAAATTCCGTGAAGGAAAGACCTGTGTCGAGGCGCTTCTTTACAGAATCTTTTGCAACCATATAATTCACAGTAATGTGTTTTCCCACCTCGCGCAAGAATTGCAGGAGAGAGAAATCTTTCATCCAATCGAAGTTGTTTACAATTTCTGCTTTGTTG
>DMJL01000162.1:6657-9785 GCA_003451785.1 Bacteroidales bacterium | reverse complement strand
ATGGGAATCGCAAGAAAATACAAGCGAGTAGCACTAAGCATACGCCTTCATCTTTTCTTTTCCCGCGATTGAAACCGTGGGGAAAATTAGGGCTATAAATTGCTTTCAGCATTCTTTCTCCTTTTCAAAACCATATAATTTCAGGAACTCTTCAATTTCCTGTTGGAATGTTTTCTTTTGGTGATGTTCTTTCTGATGCGTTATGTAGTCAGACACGCTTTTAACACCTGATTCCGAAACCGAAAATGCAGCATAACCTGTTTGCCAAGCAAATTTATCAGCAATGAGATTGTATTGATTTATAAAGTGGGAGCTGCTTCCCTTTATCTGTTTGATTACTTCTGCTATAGATTTTTCCGGATTCAATAAGAATAGGCAATGAATATGGTCGGGCATGCCATTGATTAAAAGCGGCTGGCAACCTAACTCACGCTATTGCTCAGAAATATACTGATATAGTTTAGGCGCAACCGAAGAATGAATTAAAGGTAGCCGCTCCTTGGTTGACCAAATAGCATGTATCCATATCTTATTGAATGAATGTGGCATGATGTTGCTTTTTTGGAGGATTATTTGAAACCGTTAAAACGGTTTCTGTTTTGATGTTTTCGTTTTGTCCTACGGTTGAAACCGTGGGCTATGATCGCAATATTGGGAATTCGCATTTGTTTGCCCTTACCCCACGGTTGAAACCGTGGGGTATAAAATGGGAATTTGTGTATATTTTCCTTTGTCGTTAAGCACCATCTCCCCCCTTCAATAAAACATCATTCGTATCTGAGCGACTCTATGGGATCTAATTGTGCTGCTCTTGCTGCCGGGTAGTATCCGGCCACCAAACCTACCAACACACAAAGGGCAACTCCGCCAAAAACCCAAAGCCAAGGGACGATGAAAGTACTGCCTATTAGCATCGAAACTAAATTGCCGGTTGCAACTCCTAAAATAATTCCCAAAAATCCGCCTATTTGGCAAATAACTACCGCTTCCGCAAGAAATTGTTGTTTTATAACCTTATTGGAAGCTCCGAGTGCCTTTCGAATGCCTATCTCCTGCGTGCGCTCAGTTACCGATACCAACATAATATTCATAAGTCCGATCCCTGCCCCCAACAGTGTAATAAGCCCAATCATTGTAGCTGCAATGGTAACATATCTAAGGTTTTCGATCAATGCTTGGGCGATATTGTCGCTTCGGGCAATATCGAAGTTATTGTCTTCTTCGGGTTTGAGACCTCTAACAACCCTAAACAACCCGGTGGCTTCGCCCATAGCCGATTCCATATCTTGCATTGTGCGAGAGCTTACCGAGATAGAAAAGTTCATTTGCGGTCTGGCGAAATTATTTCGGGCGGTACGCAGTGGGATGATGCACCTAAGGTCGTCGCCAAAGCCCATTCCTGCTCCCCGCTCTGCCAGTACCCCAATCACCATGTAGGTGGCTGTTCCAATAGAAACCATTTGTCCCAAGGGGCTTACATGCTCCGGGAAAAGCGTTTGTGCTACTCTATGACCAAGTATTATCACATTTTCACCATTTTCGAGTTCGCGCGGCGAAAAATTCCTCCCCTGTGCAAGGTCGTTGCCCGAGGCAATCAGAAAGTTCTCATCGCTCCCCATAACCGAAATGTTAGGATTGGTTTCGGCAGTGGAGCTGCGAACTACTACTCCACCTGCCCCCGAAACAGAAACTGAAACAAAAGCCGGAAAATCGAAAGCTTCTTTAAAGGCAGCAGATTCTGTATATGAAATGTGTCGGAATGTTTGTGGCTGATTGCCCTGATTGCCGGTTTGAATAAGCATCTGCCTGTTTCTGATTGAAAAGCTGTTGGCACCCAAGCGTGCGAAGTTGTCGGTAATGGAAGCCTCAATAGAGTCAATAGCAGTGAGTATGCCTACAAGTGCCATGATTCCCACTGAAATAATTAGCACGGTGAGGATGGTGCGCAATAAGTGACTTTTAATTGATTTGAGCGCAACATTTACATTTTCTATCAAAACTGAGCCGGTAAGTTTCATAGTTCCCCCTTTATAGTTTGCTTCCAAAAGCAAGGTCGCCTGCATCGCCCAAACCTGGTACAATATACGCCTTAGCGGTAAGCTCATCGTCCACTTCGCCTACCCAAAGTGTAAACTCATCGGAGGTCAGATTTCGTTTCAAATAATCTATGCCTTGGGCACTGGCCAAAACCGAAACAAAATGGGTGTGAGCCGGCTTTCCTCTCTGGAGCAGCTCTTTGTATCCCAAGACCATAGATGCACCTGTGGCAAGCATTGGATCGCTGATAATAAGGTGTTTGCCATCGAGATTGGGACTGGATATGTACTCTATTTGTATATCGAATCTGCCTGTTTTGTGATGCTTGCGATATGCCGATACAAACGCGTTCTCTGCCCGGTCAAAATAGTTCAACAAACCTAAGTGCATCGGTAATCCGGCTCTCATAATGGTAGCTATCACAGGTTGACTACCAAGTACCTTGCAATGGGCTATTCCCAACGGAGTAACAACTTCGGTATCCTGCCACGGTAGAATCTTGCTGATTTCGTATGCAAAGATCTCGCCCAACCTCTCCATGTTCCTTCTGAATCGTTGGCTATCTTTTTGTATCTCCAAATCGCGCACCTCCGCAATGTATTGCTTGAGCAATGAACTGGAATTTCCCAGAATATGAATCATGGCTAACTTATGGTTTTTATGAATATTTTTCTAACTGTTCTAATAGTCCTAAGAAGCATTTCGGCAATTATTGGCAATCGGTTGGATTTAATGCGTAAAAATACACATTCTTTTGAGCCAAACCCTTTATAAAATCTCGCTAAATTAACATCGGTTGAACCCTCAAAATCTAGCATATACTCGTAACCTGCATTTTGTTTGATGAAATCGTCAATAAGGGCAAACATGGCCCCATTTTCCATAGCTTCGGCAGTGCTGCCCGAAAAAATAAGCACAGCCTTGTAATGGCTTTGCAATAGTACTATTCCGCCACAAAATGTATTTTTGTCGGTATATGCCGAATACACCTGCGCAAAACCACGCTGTATGGCAGAAAAGATAAGTTGGCTCAACAACCTAAAATCTTGTTGACCAAACACTCCAAGTGCTTTACCCTTATGTGTGCGAAA
>DMJL01000162.1:3463-6274 GCA_003451785.1 Bacteroidales bacterium | reverse complement strand
GCTTTTGCGATATTCCGGCGGGTGTTCTCAGAGTATCGGGCGCGTAACTGGCTATAAGGTTCTATGAGATCAAGGTGGTGTGTAACCCCCATCGTTGACCCAAATTTGGTCATGCGATGCAATACATTATGGGTGTTCAAATTATAGTCAATCCATCTAAACCTTTTAATCGCTTCATCAACAAATCTATCGCATACATCGGATTGATGGCTATTCATGCCAAAAACGCCTAATTGCTGAACAAAAAATGGCTGATATACATAGGTTACACCCATTTTCTTTTTAACGGGAAGTGGCATCACCGTTTGATAATTTCCATCCACTAATGCTTGCCAACCGGGAGCTACTTTATTCAAATACCAAGAATATGCATAAATCATCCCATTGGGCGATTGTTCGATACAATTGTCCCAAAGTTTGAAATCTATTTCGTTGTGCAACAATAGCCTAATCATTGCTTTCATTATTAATGCTTGCTATTTGCAGCAATGCCTCATACACCCTAAGCCAACCAACCCATCGCCCCCTTTCGCTCAACGAGTCGTTGTGCCACAAACTTATGAAAGTTCCATTCACCTGTTTCACTTCTGAAACAATTTGTTGAATAATCCCAATCGCTTCATCGGGTTTTAGATTCAAGTAATCGCGCAATGTGCCGTCCATTACCGCAGTTGGATACACCCAAAGCAAAGTAGCTTCTTCTTTGAGTAAGTCATAAAATCTAAATGGGGAAGCAATCGAAGCTCTGAAGCCCGGCATGGATGCATATCCCATGGTGTAGTCCCGCGTAATTCCCATTGCAATTAAGTTGTGGTAGGTATGGGGCATTTCAAGCCTCAAATAATGCTGTCGGGAGTATTGCACATCTTTGGAAACAATTTTTGAAAGCCGTTTAAGCTCGTTTTTAAGTCGAGTAGGCTTGAAGTCGCTATGATAGGAAGGATGTATTCCCACCTCGCCGCAACTTGCTGCCCAAAGCACAAGTTTTTTGAATGCAGCGGAACTTGTGGAAATGTTGTGGTCATACGCACCGGGTGCAGCACAAAGAAAGAAATACAACGGTTTGATATGGTAGCGCGAATGCTGTAAGTATTGCAGCGGATAGGTATCAAAAGGATCTGGCGATTGTCCAACCAACACTTTTATCCTTTCGGCAATGCCACCCAATGAAGGGTGCAAAACGGACTTTAAAGCTGCCCCTACCGACCGAAATAAAACTCTACCCTTATAGGCATAAGCCACATCAATATCGTAGGTAGGCACAAACTGGTAACTTCTACCGGGTACATTCCAATCTGGGTAAACTTTTGATAATAAATCCTTTATTTTTAGCGCATAACGATTTACCACAGGTATCTCAAGAAAACCTTTCCGTACGGCGAAACTGTTTTCGGGCATAAACCGACCATGCTTATCCTTGGGGTGTGGGAGGTATTCTTCGTATCGGCTCACAAGGTAGAATGCTGCTGCAAAAAGGTCGAACCCCATTGCACATTGGGGGTGCGTGCTGGGAAAAAGGCATGGGAGATCATCCACCCTAACAAAATCGGGTTCAAATGGTCTTATTCCTTGCTCAAATAGCAATGGGCTGCATTGCACAAATATGCCACTTTGCAACAAAGGTTCTTTTGCATAATGCAACTTAGGTCCTTCGTGTGAAAGGTATGTCTCTATATTGGATGCAACCATTGCATCCACGCCCATTAATTCCCCAAAAATGAGTTGGGTGGAATAGCTTAATCTCGGTGTAATATGGGGACTATAAACCAAAATCATTGTATTTGGCAAATAGGATTGATGGTAAAGTTAGGTTCTTTTTTCAAACCCAAATTTTTTCGGAATCCTGTATTTCTGTTATCTTAGTAATGAAAACTGAGTCGCATTTCGTATTTTGAGCAACATGCTCAGGACAAACATCAAATCATTCCATTGTCAGCAAAGCTATAGTATCCGGTTTGTCCTACAATGATGTGATCCATCACTCTTAAATCTAAGACCTTACCTGCTTCAACGCATTTTTGTGTAAGTTTTATATCGCTATCGCTGGGTTTTAGGTTTCCGCTGGGATGATTATGGCAGAGAATAATATTGGATGCATAATCGTCTAAAGCCATACGAAAAATCTTTTTGGGATCGGCCACCGTGCCTTCTACACCGCCTTCGCCCACACAATGCAATCGTTTTACTTTATTAGCTCTGCTTAAGGTGATAATCCAAAACTCCTCGTAGGGACGGTCGGCCAACATCGGCTGCAAAATCTCGAAGGCATGGCTACTCTGTGAAATTACTTTCCGTTTGAGTCCGTCATTCTTCTGCCTTCGTTTGCCCAACTCCAGAGCCGCCACAATATTGATTGCTTTTGCTTCGCCCACGCCTTTAAATTTCATAAGATCGGCGGGATATAGCCTTGATAATTCAGCCACATCGTAGCCTACGCTGCCCAAAATCCTTTTAGAAAGTTCAACCGCCGACTCGGATTGTGAGCCTGAGCCTAAGATTATTGCAAGTAATTCTGCATCGGATAATGCCTCAGAGCCTTTGAGCAGCATTTTCTCTCGGGGTCGGTCATCTAAAGCCCAATATTTGATGCTTTTGCTTCGAAAAGCAGGCTCTTCGGATAGGTTTCGGGCGTTTTCTGCCATTGCGCAACATTTTATGTGTGCTGATTTCTTTGGGATAATCCTATTCTGAGTAAAATAGAACATCAAGAAAATCAATGGCTAATATACAAAGATGTATCAAATGCAAAAAGACTGTCCAATTATTATTTTGAACAGTCTTTGTTTTGGTAGCCCGTAGGGGAATCGAACC
>DMJL01000162.1:0-3116 GCA_003451785.1 Bacteroidales bacterium | reverse complement strand
ACCCCTAGACGAACGGGCCAAATATCGTTAGCAGATGCACCGGTTTACCTATTGCATTTTGCCCAAGCTTACTATTGCAGCGTGTTGATGTATTTCATAAGACCCGATTTTAGGTTCGAAGCCTTATTTTTGTGAATAACATTGCGCTTTGCAAGCTTGTCAATCAGAGCAACTACCTTGGGTAATTTCTCAATAGCTTCTTGCTTGTTGGTGGTACCGCGCAACACTTTTACGGCATTGCGAGTAGTTTTTGCATAATACCTGTTGCGGAGCCTTTTAGCGTTGTTTGATCTGATGCGCTTTATCGCTGATTTATGGTTAGCCATGTTGCCTAAAAAATAATTACAGTAATTCTTTGTTTGTAGCCCGTAGGGGAATCGAACCCCTGTTACAAGAATGAAAATCTTGCGTCCTAACCCCTAGACGAACGGGCCAAGTTTTCCTTAAAAAGGAGTGCAAATGTAATACATTTTTTAAATTCTACAAAACCCATTACATTTTTTTAAAATCATTTTGCATACATGACTTTGGTGATGCAAAAAAGGCTGCAAGAAACGCACTCTCAGTTTATTAAAAAATCATCTTAATCTATTGTTTGCGAATTATTTGCAATGAGAAATCACAAAAAATCTTTTCTATTTTCCCAAAGTGCGAAAGTAGTTGAGCAGTTGAAATTTTTGCAAAAAAAAGAAATTGCGGTTATGTGAAAACTTTGTTGCGCATCAATCCGTGTTGCTAAAAATCTATTATGGGAGCTATTTCACACCATTAACAATAAAAAAATCTCAAAGGATGCGTGGAAACAAAAAGCGAACTTTGCAAGATGCTTTGCATCCTTTGCGGTTAAACTCTTCCCTATTTACTTGTGCCATTATTCTGAAAAGGTCTGTATTGAGCTATTAATAGTAAGCTAAACCACCGTCTGATTGAAAATTATAAGATTGGATGGAATGCACCAATGGGTTTACATGCCGATTATTGAAAGGTCCATTTCATGGCTCATTTCTTATAATTTTGCAGAGATATAAGTGGAGAAAAAGTACCTGTTTTCAAGCACTTTACTTTTTCCATCGCATTACAAGATTGCAACTTCATTTTCACTAATTGTTGATTATTAGCAACCATATTGAAAATGTTGTTGTTTGAATTTCTTTCATTTAAAACTGTGTTCGCTCATGGCTGTATTCATAAAAAATGGCATTCTTATTACCGATGAAAGAATCGAAAAAGCTGGGCTTTTGATTTCTAATGGAAAAATTGACCGATGGATTTCAGCATCTGATTCTGACTTACCTACAGATTGCACGCAAATAATTGATGCCCAAGGAATGTATATAATTCCCGGGGGCATTGACCCCCATGTGCATCTTCAGATGGAAACCCAAGCAGGTCTTACGGGCGACGATTTTAGAAGTGGGAGCATTACTGCCATGATGGGTGGTACTACCACTATAATAGATTTTGCTACCCCAACGGCAAAGCAAACACTGCCCGATGCCATACACCAAAGAATGTACGAAGCCGAAAACTCGGTACTGGATTATTCCCTTCATGCACGACCTTCGGGATTTTATCCTGAATTAGAAATGGAGATACAGGATGCTATGCAAATTGGCATAAAGTCGTTTAAACTCAATTTGGCATACCTCGAGACTATTGGTATCAATGATGATGTTGCTGGCCAAATCATACAATTAATAGGCAAAAATGGCGGAATGGTTTCGGTACATGCCGAACAGGGAAAGGAAATTGAACGATTGAGAAACGAATACTACGCGAATGGATTCATCGAGCCACGCTACCATCCCCTTTCGCGACCTCCGCAAATGGAAGCCAAATCGGTAGAAAACCTGATCAATTTGGCACAACAATCGGGCTGTGCCCTTTATGTGATGCACCTTTCGGCACACGACTCGCTGATGCATATAGCCCAAGCTCAACAAGCCGGTCAAAAGGTTTATGGAGAAACCTGTCCGCATTATCTTTTGCTCAACGATGCGGTTTACGATCAGCCATTCGACAAGGCAGCAGGGTATGTAATCAGCCCTCCGCTAAGAAAGAAATTCGACAACGAGTCTCTATGGGATGCTTTGGTCAATGGAACCATCCAAACCATAGCAACCGACCATTGCCCATTCCAACTTGCACAAAAAAGAATAGGAATAGCCGATTTCAGAAAAATCCCCAATGGAGCAGGCAGTATCGAGCATCGCCTTGCTATGCTCTACACTTACGGCGTGCTACAAAATCGTATCTCCCTGAATCATTGGGTAAGTGCTACATCAACTGCTGCAGCCAAAATATTCGGGCTATATCCACAAAAAGGAAACTTAAACCCTGGCTCTGATGCCGATGTAGTTGTTTGGAATCCCAATACAGAACAGGTTGTTTCTGCTACTACACATCACCAAAACAGCGACATAAATATCTACGAAGGGATGAAAACCATTGGCCAACCTGCGTATGTTCTTTGCAGGGGCGAAATATTGGTGGAGAATGGGAAATTTATGGATAGCAATAGAAAAGGGGTTTTCGTGCATCAAAAAAGCTGATCCCCCTAAAACTCGGTTTACAAAACTGGCGTTTGAGCAACGGTTTGTATTTGCAAGTTTTTACAATAGGCAAATCATCAGTGCATATTTCTGTTAGCGTCAAGTACCCTGCCGCCTACAAGTTAAATCGCTGATTTAAAAAAAAAGGATAGCAAATCGGTTTAGTCCAAATATTTTAAAGCAGTTCTATTGGTTCATAGCTGCATAACTCCTGAGCCTCGGCAAGAATCCTATCATTTTTCTTACCATCGGAGCTAATCAATTCTAACACTGACGGTTTTTCGACAATCTGACTGCACAAAATGATGTTTGCATTAAGCAAGACTTCCTTCTGTTTTTTGTTAATGGTAGTAAGGGTCGTAACAGGAAACAACCGCATCCGTTCAATAAGTTCGCGCAAGCTCGAACCTTTGGGATAGTCCCAGCCAATAAGCTTAAGACCGACACAATTGCCATAGTCTGTAGCATCTGAGGTAAATCTTGTGTTGGTTACCACCCAACAAGAGAAATTAAGCCCTTTGTTTTCGGGGCGGGTTTCCCAAACGGCCTTCACATCGTTGAATC
>DMJL01000106.1:12012-14666 GCA_003451785.1 Bacteroidales bacterium | reverse complement strand
AGGGCAAAACCAACAAGCCATAGATGCTTTCAAAAGAGTGGTTGCATTAGACTCTACCTACTTAAATGCCTATATAAATATTGCTACATGCTTTTATAATATGGGAGTAGAGATTGATGAGGCAACTCGCACCATTACCAATATTCATATTGTAAGACAAGAACGAGAGCGTGCAAACGAAGCTTTTTCATCGGCAATCCATTGGTTAGATCAGGTTTATGCATCACCACGACGCAATCAAGATATAAATCAAGCACTATTGCTTCTATATCGCCGTTTGCGGGTGCAGGAGCGCGTAGTGAGCTTAGAGGCGCAAACTCGATAATATCATAAGCGCACTGTGAAAGTAAATCCTATAAACTGATTTATTTGGGGCAAAGCTACCCGTTTCTGGCTTCCGTCGGGAAGCAAGTATGGCTGCCCTGCTTGGTTGAGAACCGGAAACCTTATGTCGTCATCGTAAATAATATGCAGATTTAAGCGCACCGACAGCAACCAGGTGAGTTGCTTCTCGAGGCTCGATTCCCAATCTATATCAATATTTTCGGGGTTATTCAGATAGCTGGAGAACAATCGCAAAGAGTTGTTTAGCGTCATGCCCTCCATAATGCGATTGCGGCTTCTTATCTGCAACTGTCCACCCATTTCTTGGCGTGAGCGTTTGTGCCGCTCAATACCGTGCAGAGTAGGGTTTATGCGAGCAGTGTCTAACACAAAAGTATTTCTATAGGAAAGAGGAGAGAAGGTGATTTGGGTGTGTTCCACAGGGCGATACTCAACACCTAAACCTGCGATAAAAGTTGCAGGATTTAGGAATTTGGAAATAACCTTATTGTCGGTAGGCGATCTAAATCCCCGTGCCACCTGTGTGCGAAAATTCACCGATGCACTGAAATCTATTTTTGAAAACATCCGTTGGTTTACTTGGGAATTGAACTCAAGCAGATCGGCATTGGTGCGTGTGCCCCTTTCGCGGGTGTGTATAGCACCATAACGCAATCGGCCGGTATTGGTCCATTGCACCCTGGTTTCGGGGTTGGTATATCGCGCTCTACCATTGATATCAATCATCCCGGAAATTGAAGGAGTCCCCCCCCTTGCCCAGTTCAACATGAAATTCTGGTTGAGTGAAATGGAATTTTCCAAAAGAATATCCCAATAAGTTGGAAGCTCCTGAATAGGAGTGCGGCGCATAAGGGACAATGCGGTAGCTCTCTGGGTCATAATAGGCTGGTCGAACTCGCGACGGGTGTGTCGTTCGATGATCACATCGTCTTCCAACAATAGCGATAGCTCATATTTTGATGGATTACCAATCCAAATGCTCACCGAATCGTTGGCTGCATTCTTCACCCAATACCTTTGCGGTTCTAAATGCCCTGCACGCAACCAAAAGCGGCTCTTCTCCCCATCTGTACTACTCAGAAAAATCGGCAAAGAATCTCTCCAAAAATTATGAGAAAGCAGCGTATTTACTGCCAAGTTTACAGAGTCAGGTGCATTAGTATTAGAAACATACAATTGAAACTCTTGACTAAACCATCTATAAACAGGCATTGTAGAAGTTGCTACAATTGCCGAGCCATCAGCCAATATACGAGCTGTAGTAGCGCTACCCGAAGGCAATAATGGCGGTACAATTCTACCGTTCTCAATCCTGTGAACTGTGATTTTTCTTGCATCGAGATACTTTCTGTTAATAATATTCTCTGCGATAGTATCAACCACCTGCAAATAATTGTCCAAAAGGAAATTCAAATTAGGTGCATACCTTAATTGCTGAATTGCAGTCGGGTCAACGGCACGCCTAACGATGGTTAATTGCCTTATCACCGGACTTTCTGTGAGTGCAACAGTATCTACAATGAAGGTTTGGGGAGCAATCCACCTCAGGGGCAGGGTGTCATGCTTCACTATTTCTATAGCCTCCAATTTACCATCTAAGGGGTCTAATTCCTGTAGGCGGGCCTTAACTGTTCGGTAAGGCTCCGTGTACTGATCTAAGAGCCTACGGATGGCAGTTCTCAGGGAGTCGTCGGCACTTGCCCATGCAGCATCATTTTGCACTAATTGCCTTAGAAATTCTGATGCTTTAGCAGGTGAAAAGAACAACAATTGTGCAGGCTCAGCCTTTTGGTCGGTATCCTGCCCCAAACGATAGTTCAAAGACTCAGTATTGTTGCCTAAAGAAACGGAGCTAATGAAAAGAAAAACACAAAGAAAAATCAGGTGGTTCATTGCTTTACAACTTTGATGGCAAAATTATCTACAAATGAAGTTCCAAAAATGAACATTCCATCAAAATCGAGCAATAATCACCTATTGAAACGCAATTTTCAACAATTATTACCGTGTAGCCATGGATTTAATCATTGGATTAAAATGCTTAAAAACACTTAGTCAATGATGGATACTTTGGCAAACGATCTTTTTATCCCTTTTTGAAATGAGCATGCGGCATAGCCAAAAATCACCATCAAGCCGGATTTGCTTTTATGCTCAATGGCATATTTCTTTCTAAATTGCTGTGCTTTAATGCCGTTTTGTATCATAGGATGCACCATCCCAATCATACAGGTACTTAGACCCAAGGCTTCGCCGGCATACATGGCCAATGTTGCCGCAATTACAGGATCGGCTTGAGATGCTGTTGG
>DMJL01000106.1:5277-11679 GCA_003451785.1 Bacteroidales bacterium | reverse complement strand
GAGCCATAAAAATACATTGCTAGTGGAGCATTGTATGTGAGAATATTCTTTCCCTTTTGTGCATCTTTCACAATTTGATGGAGTGCAGGCACCACAAAGTTTCGCAACATTTTGTAATCTTCCATGCCAATAAATGGTCGCAAGAATGGAAGCATAGGCCTTGAAAATATCCATTTCTGACTTTGTACCAAATCCACAAAATCAGCAAGAAACTCAGCATTTGCTTTTGCCCCTTGCCATACTACCACTCCCACATCACTTGGCGGAACACCCATTGGTGCAAAAGAAGCAGCGTTTAATATTTGTTGGGTCAATTGAGGGTCAATCTCTTTTTCCAAAAAATTGCGCATGCTTCTTCTTCTTTGAAAAAGTGCCAACAACTGATTATAATCAACTTGCTGTATGGTTCCATCGAAATCTATCAGGTCTTTCCTTTGGATGGTTCTACCTGAAACAACAATTGCACCATGTGGACAAACCGCCATACAATGACCACAAGCAACACATCCAAGCAAAGGATTTGGTGCAGACTGGGCCAATTGGTATTTAATCTCAATGCACCCATCCTGACATACCTGCACACACGCACCACAGCCGGTACAAAGCAGGCTATCTATTTGTATATGACCGTTTTCAGATGTTCGCGTCGTGGGTATTGCCATAAGTTGGAAAGATTGATAATAGTTTAGCAACAAAAATAGGGATTTTGCAATGAAACACTAGACTAATCAGCAGCTAAAGGAGGGGAAAGAAAATTCGGCAACTAAATAATATTTGTTTGACAAAAAAGCACTATTATTCAACATTTTAGCAATTACCACCGCATTTAGGTAAAGTTCCCTCAGATTTTGCAACAGAAATTATGGATTTACCTATTCTGCATCGAATGGTATTACCTTTTACATGCAATTACCATAAAATCTGCTTTAAATGAACTATAAAATTCCGAGTCATTAACTCCTACTCTCCAGCAGCACCACGCTTTCCACATGATGGGTTTGGGGGAACATATCCACAGCTTGCACTTGTTTTAGTGCATAGCCAGGGCTGAGCATTTCAATGTCGCGTGCCTGAGTGGCAGGGTTGCAACTCACATAAACTATTTTTGCAGGCTTACATTGCAACAAACTCTTTATCACATCGGGATGCATTCCGGCTCGAGGGGGGTCGGTTATCACCACATCGGGTGAGCCATGCAGTTTTACAAAGTCATTATTAAAAACTTTTGCCATATCTCCAGCTACAAAGTGCGTGTTAGTCAGATTGTTGGCCAAGGCATTTTCGCGTGCATGGTCAATTGCTTCATTCACATAGTCAACACCCACAACCTTCGATGCCTTGCCAGCAATAAACAGCGCAATGGTGCCAGTGCCAGTGTATAGGTCATAAACCACTTCCTTGCCCGACAAGCCGGCAAAATCTCTTGCAATTTTGTATAATCGCAATGCCTGAGCAGAATTGGTTTGATAAAACGACCTGGGTCCTACAGCAAATTTCAGCCCTTCCATCGCTTCTTCCATATAGGGTTTGCCATGATAAATTATCGGCTCAATATCATGTAGGCTACTGTTTTTCTTTGTGTTAACAAAATATGCCAGGGTGGTTATTTCAGGAAATATTTTTAGTAGATGGTCTAACAACAGCACAATTTCAGGCTGGTTATCGCATCCAAAAACCATTGCTACCATCACATCGCCTGTAGAACTATTGCGGATGATAATGTTGCGCAACAAACCTTGCCCCTTTTTAAAGTCAAAGTAACTTAATCCATGCTTCAAAGCGAATTCTTTCACAGCAAGGCGAATTGCATTGGAAGGCTCGGGCTGCAACCAGCATTCTTGCACATCGAAAACCTTATCGAACATTCCGGGTATGTGAAACCCCAATGCATTCAACTCCTGCTCGCTTGGTTCGGAAGTAAAATCCTCATGGGTCATCCACTTTCTATTTGTGAAGGTAAACTCCAGCTTGTTGCGGTAGTAATAGGGATTGTCTGATCCGGCTATGGGTATTAGCTTGTAAGAACCTTTTTCGATTTTCCCGATCCGCTCAAGGCTGTTCACAACCTGTTGTTGCTTGTATGCAAGTTGTTTTTCGTAACTCAGGTGCTGCCATTTGCAGCCACCACAAAGTCCAAAATGTTTACAAACAGGTATTGCTCTATCGGGCGAAGGCTTACGAATTTGAAGAATCTCACCCTCTAGGAAATTGCTTTTGGTTTTCTTAATTAATACATCGGCAACATCTCCCGGTGCTCCAAAATCCACAAAAACTACCCAATCTCCTATTCGCCCCAAAGCTTTACCTTCGGCGGCAAAGCCGGTAATTTCTACATTTTCTACTACCTGCTTAAACAATTTGTGTTTCGATTCCATGTCATAGTTTTTCCAAGGCAAAGGTAATTAAGAACCATCAAAGCCTATCTCTGAATCGCATAATGCGTATCTTTGTAGTTTGTTTAAAATAATAGTAAACCCAACTGAATATCACCTACAATGAGTCTTGTAATAAACGAACAGGAGCAAATGCGAAGAGAAGCCCTGAATGAATTGCTCCAACTCGGCATAAACCCCTACCCTGCCGAAAGTTTTGAAGTAAATGCCACATCAAAAAATATTTTAGAAAAATTCCCTTCCGACAATGCGCTTTTTCAAGACATTAGCTTAGCCGGACGAATAATGAGCCGCCGAATTATGGGCAATGCATCCTTTGTGGAGCTTCAGGACGATCACGGCCGCATTCAATTGTATTTCAACCGCGATGAGATTTGCCCCAACGACGACAAAACATTCTACAATGTGGTTTTTAAGCGGCTGTTGGATATTGGCGATATTATCGGGGTAAAGGGCTTTGTTTTCATTACCCGCATGGGCGAAATAACCATCCATGTAAAGGAATACAAGCTGTTGTGCAAATCATTGCGACCCCTGCCGGTAGTTAAAGAAAAAGATGGTGCATTGTACAATGCATTTACCGACCCTGAGCAAAGGTACCGCCAAAGGTATCTCGACCTGATAGTAAACCCTCAGATTAAAGAAACTTTTCGCAAACGGGCAAAACTGATTCAAAGCATGCGCGATTTTCTTTTGGAAAAGGATTATCTCGAAGTAGAAACTCCAGTGCTGCAACCCATTTATGGGGGAGCAGCAGCCAGACCGTTCAAAACCTATCACAACACCCTCGACACTACTCTTTACCTACGGATAGCTAACGAACTATATTTGAAACGACTCATTGTGGGCGGTTTCGACGGGGTATTTGAGTTTGCCAAAGATTTTCGCAACGAAGGGATGAGCCGCTTCCACAACCCGGAGTTTACACAAATGGAATTGTATGTCGCCTATCGCGACTACAACTGGATGATGGAATTGGTGGAAGAGATGGTTGAGAAAATTGCCATTGACATCCACGGCACCACTGAGATTGATGTGGGCGGCGAAGTGATTGATTTCAAGAGACCGTGGCAGCGTTTCAGCATGTATGAGGCCATTGCCCATTTTACGGGCACCGATATTTCGGAGATGGACGAAAACACCATGCGTACTTTTGCCCAATCCAAAGGGCTGGAAATTGACCCGAGCATGGGTCGGGGTAAGATTATTGACGAGATTTTCGGTGAATTTTGCGAACCCAATCTGATTCAACCGACTTTTATTACCGATTACCCCGTGGAGATGTCGCCATTAGCAAAGAAGCACAGAACCAAACCTGGTCTGGTAGAGCGTTTTGAGGCAATCTGCAACCGCAAAGAAATTTGCAATAGCTTCTCGGAGTTGAACGACCCCATTGACCAACGCGAACGGTTTGAAGAGCAACTCGAATTGGGCCGCCGAGGCGATCCCGAAGCAATGATTCTGGATGAAGACTTTTTGCGGGCTATTGAAACTGGAATGCCACCAACCGCAGGTCTTGGTATTGGGATAGATAGGCTGGCAATGATCATGACCAACAGCCCTTCTATTCAGGATGTGCTATTTTTCCCGCAAATGCGCCCCGAAAAGACTTCAACCGTAACCGGGCATACAGAGTTGTTTGGCGCAATTGGAGTACCAGAGATATGGATCCCCGTGCTACAGCAGGCAGGATTTGCCGAGCCTTCGGCACTCAAAGATGCTAATCCCAACAAGGTTTTTAACCAGATATGCGGTCTGCGTAAGAAGTTGAAAATGGATGCCCCTGCACCCAAACCAGAGGAAGTAAAGCATTGGATAGATAATGTAACATAATAAATCTTACGCCTAAATCATTTGATTTTATAAACAAAACCAACTTGAAACCATGCCCATTTTAGGATCGGTTGTAAAGCAAGCCATTCGGCTTCGTGGAAATATGCCTGCATTTTTCCAACCCAAAGACCCTGAAATAAAACAACGAAGGGAATTGAGAAAATTGCTAGCAAAAGCAGCAAACACTTCGTTTGGGGAGCATTACGGATTTGCCGACATGTTAAAAAAAAACAATTTGGTGCATGAGTTTCAAAGTAAGGTTCCCCTTTTTGATTACAACAAATTGTTTCGCGACTGGTGGTTTAGAGTACTCAATGGCGAGACATTTGTATGCTGGCCGGGCAAGGTAAACTACTTTGCTTTGAGTTCGGGCACATCGGAAGCATCGAGCAAATATATCCCGGTAACCAACACCATGTTGCGTGCCATCAAGCGAACCAGCATAAGGCAGATATTTTCTTTGGCCCGATACAATTTCCCGGAATCATTTTACGAAAAAGGCATCTTGATGCTTGGTGGAAGCACACACTTGCAGTTTAATGGCACATATTTCGAGGGCGACCTATCGGGAATCACAGCAAAAAATATCCCTTTTTGGTTTGAGCATTTTTATAAGCCCGGCAAAAGAATTTCGCGCGAGCGCAACTGGCCAACGAAGCTTGACGAAATCGTAAAAAAGGCCAAAAACTGGGATATAGGCATCATTGTAGGCGTGCCCGCATGGTGGCAAATCCTGATTGAAAAAATTATCAGCCATTATAAATTAAACAACATTCATGAATTATGGCCCAACCTTAGGGTATTTGTACATGGAGGTGTGGCTTTTGGTCCCTATGTGAAAGGATTCGAAAAACTGCTTGGAAAACCGTTGCAGTACATTGAAACCTATTTGGCATCCGAAGGATTTATTGCTTTTCAGAGCAGACCCAACACCCAAAGTATGCAACTTGTGCTGAACAACGGGTTGTTTTACGAATTTGTTCCCTTCAACTCCCATAACTTCGATGATGA
The DNA here is from genome assembly GCA_003451785.1 of Bacteroidales bacterium. Lineage (GTDB taxonomy): Bacteria > Bacteroidota > Bacteroidia > Bacteroidales > UBA7960 > UBA7960. Next base: position 6,442 of record DMJL01000106.1, on the reverse strand, counting down.
ATGGAACCTGAAACCCAGTGCACAAACCTTTACCATTGGCAGTGTAGAAGAAGGAAAGGAATATGCCATTCTTTTAACTACCTGTGCCGGTGCCTACCGCTACTTGATTGGCGATACTATAAAGTTTACCAACAAGGAGCTTTGCGAGTTGGTGATTACGGGACGAACCAAACATTTCCTGAGTTTATGCGGAGAACACCTTTCGGTCGAAAACATGAATATGGCAATAAAAATGACCGAGGACAAAATGAACATTGAAGTTCGGGAGTTTGCCGTGGCAGGTATAAAATACGACTCAATGTTTGCACACAAATGGTTTATCGGTACCGATAGCAATCTAGATACTGCAAAGCTAAAGCTGGAGCTTGACGAAAGTTTAAAAGTACTAAACGACGACTACAGGGTGGAGCGCATTGCCGCAATAAAAGAGGTATTAGTAGAAGTGCTGCCTTCATCGGTTTTCTACGACTGGATGCGTATGAAAGGAAAGGAAGGAGCCCAGAACAAGTTTCCCCGCGTAATTAAAGGGGCATTGCTCGAAGATTGGGAAAATTATTTAGATGATTCTAAATCCAAAAACCCATAACCCATTGCTCTTAATTCTACAGTGTTTTTAGTAGAAGTTTGCGACAAGGCAGTCGTAGCATCATTTCGTAAGACATCTGCAAGTCAGGAAAAAGAAATGATGACTACCCATAATATCTACTTTAAAAATCAATAACCACACAAAAGCAACAATTCATTCCTTGCAAAACTGACATTCACTATTTTATAAGTTGCTCGCATTCAACAAAAGCAAAACCCAGATGCAAGCAGTACTCAATTGTTAAAAAAACCATTGAGATTCTTGTAACGCATTAAAAACCATTGCAATGAAACCAGGTAAAGGAATAAAATTATTTGAAGGCAAAAAAGTAAGAACCGTTTGGGATGAGGAAAAGGAGAAATGGTATCTTTCCATTGTAGATGTTATTGAAGTTCTTACAGCAACCGAAAGACCAAGAAAGTACTGGAACGACCTTAAAGTCAAACTGAAAAAAGAAGGAAGCGAGTTGTCCGAAAAAATCGGACAACTGAAAATGGAGGCGTCTGATGGCAAAAGGTATATCACAGATGTTGCCGATACCGAGCAACTTTTCAGGCTTATTCAGACCATTCCCTCGCC